>NZ_JBNLYC010000076.1:0-20809 GCF_050172015.1 Bacillus sp. GMa5/1
TATGTATGGCAGAGAAGAAGGGATTCGAACCCTCGCACCGCGTTAGCGATCTACTCCCTTAGCAGGGGAGCCCCTTGAGCCACTTGGGTACTTCTCTGTATGGCTCCGCAGGTAGGACTCGAACCTACGACCGATCGGTTAACAGCCGATAGCTCTACCACTGAGCTACTGCGGAATAATGAAGACAATTTGTATCTTATAAAAATTCTCTCTGTAAGTCAAGAAGTTTTTAACAACATCTTGTTCAAACGTGACATGTTTATAATATACTGGATTGCGTTTTTACTGTCAAGATGTTTTCGATATCGGTTTGAGTTTCCCTTTACACTTTCCACAGACATATCTTTTTGTATTTATTTGACGCCTTCTTACATATTGAAGTGAACACTCCATACATTCATACTTATAAATCTTTTTTTCCTTCTCTTCATTAATCATTTGTTTACAAAAACGTGGTGCCTCAACTTTCTTTAACAACTCACGGAAATCCCTGTCCCTGTGCTTATACCCTCTTCCTGCAATATGTAAGTGATAATGACAAAGCTCATGTTTAATAATCCCGACTAACTCTTCTTCACCATACACTTCGTAATATCGATAATTCAGTTCGATATTATGACTCTTCAATAAATAACGCCCACCAGTTGTACGTAATCTATTATTAAACACTGCTTTATGTAAGAACGGCATCTCAAAGTATTGTAGTGACACTTCTTCCACTAGTCGCTGAATTTCTTGCTCATCCACTCTCATTCCTCCTAAACAAAAAAATATTTTTACACTTTTCTCCCTTCTTATACATATATTAAATAGTACATATACCCATCCTCATGTAAGAAGCGTGGTTTCTAAAAACAAAACATGAATAGAAATCCACTCACCAACCTCTCATCAATAGCATTTTAGATTTTTGAGAGCAGGATTAAACAAGGAGGGATTCCTATGCCTACGTGGCTAAAAAAACAAATGCAACGTGCATATTTCGAAAAAAACCGGTATCAAATTAAATTATTAAATGAATGCTGGTTTTATTATAGCAAAATACATCAAAGCTCATAATCCATTACACTTTTTATTCCATAAAAAAAGAGCAGTTTCATCTGCTCTCTTCTCTTACTATTCAATCGGCAACATAGATAGTGCAACGCGTCCTTTTTTTGTATCAATATCATCTACCCATACTTTTACAATTTGCCCTACTGATACAACATCTAACGGATGCTTTACAAACTGTTTGCTAAGTTTAGAAATATGTACTAAACCATCTTGCTTTACGCCAACATCAACAAAAGCACCAAAATCAACAACGTTACGAACTGTTCCTTCTAATTCCATACCACGTTTTAAATCTTCTAATTTCAAAATCCCTTTTTTCAGAAGTGGTTTAGGCAACTCATCCCTCATATCTCTTTCTGGACTAATAAGTGCATCTATAATATCAACTAACGTCGGCTCCCCAACTCCTGTTTCTTGAGATAACTTAGAAATCTCTACTTCTTCCAATCTCTTTTGTAATTGCGGTTGTCCTACGTCATCTATCGATAACCCTAGACTCTTCAATAACAATTCAACATTCTTATATTGCTCTGGATGAATACCTGTTCGATCTAATGGATTCGCTCCTTCTAGTATACGTAAGAAACCTATACATTGTTCATACGTCTTTGCACCTAAACGCGGGATTTTCTTTAATTCCGTGCGCTTCGTGAATTTCCCATCTTCTTCTCTCTTTGCCACAATATTTTTCGCAACAGTTTTCGATAAACCTGAAACATATTGTAACAATGCAACCGAAGCCGTATTTACATTAACCCCAACTTGGTTAACAGCTGTTTCTACTACAAATGTTAATGACTCATTCAGTCTCTTTTGAGATACATCATGTTGGTATTGTCCAACCCCAACTGATTTAGGATCAATTTTCACAAGTTCAGCAAGTGGATCTTGCAGACGTCTTCCAATAGAAACGGCACTTCTCTCTTCAACTTGTAAATTTGGGAATTCCTCACGAGCTAAATCAGAAGCTGAATATACACTAGCACCCGCTTCATTTACAATAATATAAAAGACATCTCGGTTCACACTTTGTAATACATCTACTATAAACTCTTCTGTTTCTCTAGATGCTGTCCCATTACCAATTGCAATCATTTCAACTTGATATTTATCTATAATAGAAAGAACTTTCGTTTTTGCATCATCATATTTACGAACAGGTGGATGCGGATAAATAACATCGATATGTAGTACTTTCCCCGTATCATCTACTACAGACAATTTACAACCAGTTCTATATGCCGGATCTACCGCTAGCACGACTTTCCCTTTCATCGGAGGTTGTAATAGTAAGTTACGTAAGTTCTCAGAGAAAATATGTATCGCTTGTTCTTCAGCTGTTTCTGTTAATTCTTTACGAATTTCTCTTTCGATTGAAGATTGAATTAATCGTTTATAACCATCTTCAATCGCTAATTGTACATAATGTGCACTTTTCGAATCGTTATCACGAATTACTTTCTTATTTAAAAAAGTTACTATCTCATCTACTGGCGGAACAACAGCAACTCTCAATATATCTTCTTTCTCGCCACGATTCATTGCTAATACACGATGTGGCACTACTTTTTGCAATGGTTCTTCATAACTGTAATACATTTCATATATATTCTTTTCATCTTTTTCTTCATCTTTCACGGACGAAGACATAACACCTTTTCTAAAAGTAACATTTCGAATCCAACTACGATACGCAGCTTCATCTGAAACCATTTCTGCAATAATGTCTTGTGCACCTTGTAAAGCTTCTTCTGCAGATTGCACTTCTTTCTCTACATTAATAAATTCCACTGCCTTTTTAGCCGGATCTTCTTTCTTATATAACAATAACCATTCAGCTAATGGTTCTAATCCTTTTTCTTTAGCAATTGTCGCTTTCGTTCTTCTTTTCTCTTTATATGGACGATATAGATCTTCTACTTCTTGCAACTTTGTAGCTTTAACAATTTGCTGTCGTAGCTCTTCTGTCAGTTTCCCCTTCTCATCAATAAGACGAAGAACTTCTTCCTTCCTATCTTCAAGTTGCATCATATATTGCCATCTCTCTAAAATCGTACGAATTTGCACCTCATCTAAAGAGCCTGTCCATTCTTTTCGGTAACGAGCAATAAATGGAACTGTGTTACCTTCTTCTGTTAATTGAATAACATGACGAACTTGCTTTTCGGTAAAGCCTAATTCTTTCACTAACATTTTCATTAACGCTTGTCGATTATCTACCATTTCCATATACAACCGTAACCTCCTCTATAATAAAAAAAGTTGCCCTTCAAAGAGAGCAACTTAAACTGCCGATTTAAAAATCTATTAGTCCTAAACTAATTTGTAACGCTTCATCTACACGACTCATCATCACTTCATCCAAATGAGTGATTTTGTCCGTTAAGCGTTGCTTATCGATTGTTCGAATCTGCTCAAGTAAAATAACAGAATCTCTCTCAAAACCATACTTTTTCGCATCAATTTCCACATGAGTGGGTAATTTCGCTTTTTGAATCTGTGCAGTAATAGCCGCTACAATCACCGTTGGACTAAAACGATTTCCGATGTCATTTTGAATGACAAGAACCGGACGAACGCCTCCTTGCTCAGAACCAACAACTGGGGAAAGGTCTGCAAAATACACGTCGCCGCGTTTTACAATCAAAATATTACCCCCCGCTAACTAAGCGTTCTACTGTATGAGCTGCTTCATACTCTGCTAAGAAAGCTTCAGATGCAATACCAAGATTAATTTTTCCCATTTCAATGTACCCACGTCGCATTGATTCATGTTGGTAGCGTTTCTTCGTCTTATGTTGACGCAATAACAATTGTGTTGCCTGGCAAATTAGTTCATGGCGATTCTTATTCTCTTGTTTTCCAATTCCGTCCAATTCCGTTACCATTTGCTTTGGCAACCGAACCACGATTTCAGTAGTTACACTTGATTCGGACACAAAAATACACCTCCACCGTCAACTACACACCCAAATATATATATGACACCTATTGTAATAATACCATTGTATGGAGCCTGTTGCAAAGACTTCCTTATTCCTTGCTTATGTTTTCCAATTCACAAACAAAACATTCATCTTCTTAAATTTTTTATCTCATAACTAACTAAAAACAATAGAACTCCTCTTCAAAACTTACGTGCAACTTATATAAAAAATGATTATAAGTAAAAAGCTTCTCATCAAAAAGAGCTTATTATCCAGCAATGAACAGTCACTCCAATGACAAGAAGCAATCATACTACCTTCTATATATTGTTCAAGTAATTAATTATCTCTACAACCTTACCATTCCGTATAAATATTCTTGGCACACGGAAACTGATCGTTGCAATAATTTCATAATTAATAGTCCCTGAGTATTCCGCAACCTCTGTAGCGCTAATATACTCATCTCCTTGCCTTCCAATAAGCGTAACTTTCGTACCAAGTGGCACTTCACAAGGAAGATGAATCATGAACTGATCCATTGTTACTCGCCCTACAATCGGTACCCTTTTACCATTTATAAGCACTTCAAATCCTTGTAACCTTCTAAGCCACCCATCTGCATAGCCAATCGCTACAGTCGCAATCCATTCTTCAGTTTTCGTTCGATAGGTGACGTTATAACTAATTCCATCACCTTTAATTACCTGTTTAATATGAGCAACTTTCGTATGAAGTGATAGCGCCGGTTCTAATTCAAATGGTAAAAAAGGACGTATTTCTACAGAAGGAGATAATCCATACATTGCAATCCCAATTCGCACTGCATTAAATGTAATCCCTTGAAAACGTAACGTCGCAGCACTATTAGCTGTATGAACAAACTTAGGATCCACTCCGAATTCTTTCAACCAACTTAACTGCTCCAAGAACGTGTTATATTGCTTATCAAAATACGAAGTCTCAACCTCATCTGCCGTTGCAAAATGCGTGTATACTCCTTCTAACTCTAAAAACGGTGCACCCTCTAAACTCTTTAAAAATTCTTTTAGCTCTTTTCTTTCACGTATTCCAATTCTCCCCATACCACTATCAAAGTTAATATGGAATTTCATTACAGATGAACCATCCCAAAGTTTAATTGCTTCTTCCACCCATTCTTTTTGAAAAACAGTTAGCGCTACATCATTTTCAGCAGCTACATTTACATCACGCGGCGGCGAGGGACCTAACACTAAAATCGGTTCAGTAATACCAGCCCTCCGAAGCACTAAAGCTTCATCTAAAAAAGCAACAGCTAACCTTGTTGCACCTGCTTCTAATGCCGTTTTAGCCACCGGTACATAATCGTGCCCATATGCGTTTGCTTTAACTACAGCAAAAATCTCTACATTACTTGGGATGAACTCTTTAATATGTGTAACGTTGTTATAAATGGCATCTAAATCCACTTCCACCCAAGTGTCACGGTAAAATGGTGCTTCTTCCATAAATACACTTCCTTATACACGATATGCGAAGCTTATTCTTTTATATGCTTCTTTTATGAAATCCACCTTCAAACTAAGAAAAGACGTGGTGCACATATATCACCACGTCTAAGAAGTTTACTTCACCTGCTTCGCTGTAACTGAACGAGCAACCATTAACAGCTCCTTCGGCTCTAAACCTTTAGACACGAGCATATATTCTACTCCGTTATGCGACCACGTTACAGAGTCTTTCGTTAATGCACCAATCGTAAACCCAAGATCAACTGGTTCTCCACTTACACTTACCGCTGATGATGCCTCTGCAACTTTTGCCTTTTCTTGTATTAAAGTAAAGGATTTCTTATTTCCAGTGTATGTGAGTATCGCACGCTTGCCACTGTCTGTCTTCAACTCTTTTTCATCTTTCAGAGTCATACCTTGTGGTGTATCAAGTGGATACAAAATAGCAAACGGTTTGTCTTCTTTCGCTGTTGTTTGAACATCTACCTGTGCTCTAGACATATTTTGTTTCGTATCAAATGCACCTTTATCAAATTTCGCATCGAATTTCACTTTAGAGAAATCTACTTTCACAAGAACATTTTGATCATTATCCATTAACTTCACTGAAACTGGAGTCAAGTCGCTCTTATTCAATGTAATCTCTTGTCTCGGCAACATATTTTGATGTTGATAGTTTGTTTTTGTTTTAAAAATATAATACTTATCTGTTTTCTCAAAAGTAAGGTTTTTCTTGTCCTGCAAAATATCTCTTACAAGTGATTCATATAAATAAGCCTGGCTACTATTTTGCGGCCAATCACTTTGAAAACGGAAGCTCTTATTAAGTGCTGGCGTTAATACAAATACACCTTCTTCATTTCTCAAAATAATTTGGCTCTGATCTTTTTTTGCATTTTTTAAATTCACACGATAAAAAGACGGTTCCTTATGCCAAATCTCTACGTTATATTCTTGAGGCTCATTGCCTGTTTTAATAGATAATTTTGCCTCAGCTTGATAACTTTTCATCCCTTTTACTTTTGATTCTAAATCTCTCACGACATCATCTTGCTTCTTTTCCATACAACCCGCCAACACAAAAACGGTCAACAAACCGACAAGAACTAAAAACAGACGCCTTTTCATCAATTCAGCCCCTTTGCCCCTATAAATGAATGGAAGATGTACCTTCCTTATCGCTACCTCAAATATATGAGACAAAGATATAAAATATGCAGACTAGCGTGACGAGCTTTCTAAAACAACTTGAGCAACAGCAAATTCCTTACTATGACTAATTGATAAATGAACAATATACTCTGTACTTGTAATCAGAATTGGCTTACCTCTTTCATCATTTTTCACTTCAATATCTAAAAAACTCACTTCTTTTCCGATACCAGTACCTACAGCTTTTGAATACGCCTCTTTCGCTGCAAACCTTCCAGCTACAAACTCTGTAAGACGACTTCCTTTCAGCTCCATAGCAACATTACGTTCATTTTCCGTTAAAATACGTTCCATAAATTTAAGCTTTCCATCTAGCATTTTTTCAATACGATTTAATTCAATAATATCGATACCAATCCCTATAATCATTTCGAAATCCCCTTCTTCTATTTAACTTTCTTCTTTCATATTGATAAGAATAACAGAGAATCTTTCTGATGCAAAAGGGGTGAAAGTAACCGTATGCTAATAAGATCCACTCATATTTCTTTACAACCGACTATTCTTACCTTACTTCTTATTCATTTAGTCATGATGATATTAGGCGACTTTTTTCTCTTACCACTGGCAGCCTCTAATGAATATATCGCTAAAGGAGAATGGTGGCGTGTCATAACTTCTCTTCTCGTACACGTAGACTTACAACATTTTCTTTCTAATAGTATTTTTTTGTTCGCTCTTGGTTCTTCTATCGAAAAGCAACTCGGACACTTTTCTTTTTTTATTCTATTTTTTCTCTCTGGAATTTCTGGAAATATTTCTTCTTATATTATTATGCCGCTTGAATATATTCACGCAGGTGCATCAGGTGGTATTTTCGGACTATTAGGTGCACAGTTATTTTTATTGTACAATCGATACCGCTCTTCAAAACCAAAAGAAATTGCCATTTTCTCAATTATGATTCTTCTATTACTGCTATTTACTTTCTTTAACCCTTCTGCCAATCCGATCAGTCATTTAACAGGTTTAATAACCGGTGGCATTTTAACCCCTTTTTTAACCAAAAAAAACGATGGTGCAAAGCTTATTTAATATAAAAGCTTGCACCATCGATAATTTCTACATCTACTTGTTCACTTAAATCTCTCATTAATTGAAATAAAGACTCATCCTTCATCTTCGCCTCAATCATACAATCAATTTGCGGAACACTTCCCTTTATCCTTCTTAAAAAAGATAAAAATGCCTCTACATTAATATAATCTGCATGAGCTCTTGGATCTTTTCCCTCTCTAGGGCTAGAGATATGCATTTTAACCGGCAACAAAGACGTTTCCCACGTATGAACGACACGTGCCCAATCTTCATACCAATCTTCTTGCTCATTATTCATCATATGGTGATGTAAGTCAAATACGACGGGAATATCTAATTTTTCTCCTAAATATAATGTTTCCTCTAACGTAAAGGTTGTATCATCATTTTCTAATATAATCATTTCTTGAATACCCCTTGGGACATTCGACCAATTCTCTATAAAGCGCTCTAATGCAAGTTCTTTATCTTTATATCCTCCTCCGACATGCAGTACACATCGTTGCTTATGTTCAATCCCCATACCTTTTAATAATTTTTTGTGCATCTGCAATGTTTTTACAGATTGTTTAAAAACACTCTCCTCAGGTGAATTTAGTACAACAAAATGATCTGGATGGAAATCAATTCTCATATTCATATGAACTGCATATTCACCTAGTTTTTTTAAATTTTCTTTTAAAGGACGAATATAGTTCCACTCTAGCAATTCCTCATGATTCGCTAAAGGAATGAGCTTTGAACTGAGCCGAAAGAAAGATATGTCATGCCCTTTATTATGCTTTAATAAACGTAAACAATTTTCTAAATTGGAATTAGCAATTCTTTCAAGTTTACGAATTGCAGCAGCACGATCATCTAATTTCTGAAACTGTGCATACGTCATCGTTTGAGATGGAGATGCATTCTTCAAATGTACACTCATCGCAACGTAACCAAGCCTTACAAGCATATAACAGCCCCTTTTCTATCATAACTATTATGTAGTATGCACAATTATAGAAATAAAAAAAGAGAATGCCCGCAAAGGGCATTCTCTTTTTTTTATTAAGCTTGTGGACGGCTATGATGTTTTCTTTCGCCGCGTCCATTTGAAGAACCAGGGCGACCTTGGCCTTCACCTCTACGACCACGACTACCACCATCACGATTGCGATCACGGTTTCCGTCACGATTACGTCCATCACGGTTACGGTCACGATTACGTCCATCGCCACCGCCGCGTGCATCACGACTACGATTACGGTTACCATCACGGTATCCGCCTCCGTTACCGCCGCGTTTTTTAGAACCGCCGCCTCTTGAAACAACAGGTGGTTCTGATGTTAAAGCGATCGGAGTTGTATCCGGCTCTTTAGTCATCATTTTTAAAGCAGCAGCTACTACTGTTACAGAGTCATTTTCTTCTAACATTTCTTCTGCAATACGCTTGTAGTATGCTAAGTTTTCATTTTCAATTGTGCTTTGAAGCTTTTCAGCGATTAAACGTTGTTGACCTTCTAATGCCTCGTCAAGTGTCGGTGCATCCATACGGTCCATTTTACGTTTTGTTGTACGCTCGATATTTTTTAATTGTCCTGATTCACGTGGTGTTACAAATAGCATTGCAATACCTTTTTTACCTGCACGACCAGTACGACCGATACGGTGAACGTATGATTCTGGATCTTGTGGAATATCGAAGTTATATACGTGCGTTACGCCTGAAATATCAAGACCACGTGCAGCAACGTCTGTTGCAACAAGAACTTCAATAGAACCTTCTTTAAATTTACGTAATACAGACATACGTTTCGCCTGAGTTAAATCACCGTGAATACCTTCTGCAGCATAACCACGTAAGTTTAATGCTTCTGATAATTCATCAACACGACGCTTTGTACGACCGAATACGATTGCAAGCTCTGGAGATTGAATATCTAATAAGCGTGTTAACACGTCAAACTTTTTCTTTTCTTGCACTTCTAAATAGAACTGCTGAATGTTTGGCATTGTTACTTCTTTTGCTTTTACTTTAATGTGTTGAGGCTCAGTCATGAAACGCTCAGCAATACGGCGGATTGGATCCGGCATTGTCGCTGAGAATAGTAATGTTTGATGTGTTTCTGGCACATCTGTTAAAATTGCTTCAATGTCTTCAATGAAGCCCATGTTTAACATTTCATCCGCTTCGTCAAGAACAACTGTCTCTACGTTTTGCAGGCGAAGTGTTTTACGGTTAATATGATCTAAAATACGACCCGGCGTACCAACAATAATGTGTGGGTGTTTTTTTAGAGCACGAATTTGGCGGTTAATATCTTGACCACCATAAATTGGTAAAATACGAACGCGTTTATGCTTACCAATTTTGTATAATTCTTCTCCAACTTGAATTGCTAATTCACGCGTTGGCGCGATAACAATACCTTGAACCGATTCTTTATGTGTATCCACTTTATCTAATAGTGGTAATCCGAATGCTGCTGTTTTCCCTGTACCTGTTTGCGCTTGCCCAATAATATCTTTACCTTGCAATGCATGTGGAATTGTTTCAGCTTGAATTGGTGTAGCCTCTTCAAAGCCCATACTTTCAACAGATTGCAGTAAAGAATCACTTAATCCTAATTCTCGAAATGTTGTCAATGTTACTTCTCCTTTTCTATCCTATACTTATCATTTAAAAAAAGGCGTTTTCCGAATTTGCGGAAAAGCCCTTTTCCTGAATGCTCACGTATATAAACGGGCGTATATTCTTCACGAAAATACTTCTAAACGTTATTACACTTTATCAATTATAAGTTTTGTATGTGTAAAAAGCAAACCCAACTGTTACCTTATTTTCATATTCAGAGTTTTTTTCTTCACTTTTATTTTTTTATATTTACTGTAAGCGCTTATTATAAGTTTCTTCTATTTTCGTAACTATCATCCCTATTTATATACACCAATTATTTCAACATCGTAATTACTTCTTCTAATTTCATACCGCGAGATGCTTTTATTAATACAACATCTTTCACATCGACTACTGCTTGTAAATCTTTTACTAACTCTTCTTTATTATCATACGCCTTTACACGTTCATTAGGGAAATTAATTTTCGCTCCTTCAGCAATTTGAGCCCCTAATCTACCGTATGTGAATACATGCGAGATTTTTGCTGGATCGATTAATTTTCCTACCTCATAATGGAACTGTACTTCTTGATCTCCAAGTTCTAACATATCACCGAGCACAACGATTTTTTTAGCAAAACCATCTAAACCATTCATTAAATGGAATGCTGCTTCCATAGCCGTCGGACTTGCATTATAAGCATCGTTGATAATTGTTAAACCACTATTTGTTTTCACAATTTCCATACGCATGCCCGTCATTTGAAGTGTTACTAAACCTTCTTTCATCTCTTCCCACGTTACACCAAAATGTTTCGCAATTGCCATTGAAGCAAGTGTATTATACACATTATGTTTTCCTAACACAGGTAAGTAGAATGAAATATTTTCATCTCTATTCATTTTGAAATGTGTCCCAGTTGCTTGTAATGTTACAGTCGTTGGATAATAATCGTTTGCTCTTGCATCACCAAACGTAACCGTTTCTGCTGCTAAATTCATTTCAGGAACACGATTCGTTAATAAAGGCTCATCTCCGTTATATACGAACACGCCACCTTCTTGTAACCCTGTAACAATTTCTAATTTCGCTTCAGCAATTGCCTCACGAGACCCTAAATCCATTAAATGTGCCTCACCAATATTCGTAATGATAGCTGCATTAGGACGAGCTAACTTAGATAAGAATTCAATTTCGCCTCGGCTTGACATACCCATCTCTAATACTGCTACTTCTGTATTTTCTTCTAAGTTTAAAATGGTAAGAGGTAATCCAATATGGTTATTGAAGTTCCCTTCTGTTTTTTGCACTTTGGATTTAGTCGCAAGAAGACTTGTTACAATATCTTTCGTAGATGTTTTACCGTTACTACCCGTTACACCTACAACTTTAACATCCAATTGATCACGATAGTTTTTCGCTAACATTTGCAATGCGGATAGCGTGTCTTCCACAAAAATAACCGGAAGATTCTCAGGTGGATTCGCTACATCTTTCATCCATAATGTAGCCACAGCTCCATTTTCAACAGCTTTATCTACAAAAGCATGTCCATCAAAGCGCTCCCCTTGAATCGGAACATACAAGTTTCCTTTTTCAATTTTTCTTGTATCAATAGACACGCCTTGAATAGTAATTCCCTCATATTGCTCTGCTAATCCAGTACCATTTACCATCTGTTCCACTTGCTTTAACATTCGCTTTATCATATAGAAACGCTCCTTACATAGAGGAAGCACTATTCCTACGAATAGTGCTTCCTCCTTTTTTGTTAGATTGTATATTTAATTTTTTGTTTTTCTTCGTGACGTTCAATCGCTAAACGAATTAGCTCTTCGATTAATTCTGGATACGGTAACCCAGTATGTTGCCATAATAGAGGGAACATACTGAACGGTGTAAATCCTGGCATTGTGTTTACTTCGTTAATATACACTTCTCCATCTTTCGTTAAGAAGAAATCAGCTCGCGTTAAACCTGCACCGTCTAATGATTGGAATGCAATAATTGCATCACGCTTAATTACATTAGATTCTTCTTCTGTCATTTCAGCTGGAATAATTAGCGCCGTATCACCATCGATATATTTCGACTTATAATCATAGAAGTCCTTTTTCGGAACGATTTCACCTACAACTGAACATTTCGGCTCATCATTACCTAGTACCCCAACTTCTACTTCACGACCTACAATATTTTCTTCTACAATAATTTTGCGATCAAATTGGAATGCCTCTACAAATGCATCCTCAAGTTCTTCACGATTTTTACACTTATTAATACCAACACTTGAACCAAGGTTCGCTGGTTTTACGAAGCAAGGATATCCTAACTTATCTTCTACTTTAGAATAAGCTTCCTCACGATTTTTTTCCCATGCACTACGAATGAAGGATGCATATTTTGCTTGTTTTAAACCAGCCTCTGCAAAGATGTTTTTCATAACAACTTTATCCATACCAGCAGATGATGCTAGAACACCATTTCCTACATAAGGGATATTCATTAATTCTAATAGTCCTTGAACCGTTCCATCTTCACCGTTTGGTCCATGTAGTAATGGGAAAATAACGTCAATAGCGTTCTCCTCAGAAGCTGCAGATGGGATAATTTCTGTACTTAATGATAACGGAGAAATCGCATTTTCTGCACCGCTCATTTTTAAAGCTTCAACATCTGTTACTTCGCCTTCAATACGCTCACCGCGTACCCATTGACCTTGTTCTGTAATATAAATTGGATGAATCTCGAATTTATCTTGATTTAACGCTTTAATAGCAGCAAGAGCCGTCTGTAGCGAAACTTGATGCTCAGCTGATTTTCCACCATATAATAAACCTAATTTAATTTTCGTCAATGAAATCACCCTAACCAATTGTTTTCATTTTTCTATTTTAGCACTTTTTATAAAAATAGGTAGTTCCTATTTGAAATAAAATGTAACTTCCATAAATAATTAAATAACATCACTTATTGGTTTTTCATTTCATTTTCTATATAGCTACACAAAATAAAATGGCAATCTAATCTAGTTATGTACCTAAAATATGTAGAAATCCCCTTTTTTGTGTATGTCACCTATTCACTAAGAAGATTGTTTGGTTAGTGTGTCTTTTTGCCTTTGCTCCACAAGGCGATCTAAAGAAACATATACAATACCTGCAACTACACATCCTACAGCTAAAATTGTAAATAGAAAGTGACCAAGTAATCGATCTAATAAAAAACCTCCCAAAAGTGGACCAAATGCGCTTCCTGTAATCCACTGCAAACTTGCAGCTCCCATATAAGTCCCTCTCAAATGCTCAGGGGCCAAATTTGCTACAAATGTCATCTGTACAGGCGACATAATCATCTCACCTAACGTATATATAGCATAAACGAACAGTAGTGTTATTAAAATAATTGTAGCATTTGTATTAAATTCTCCAAACCACTTCGGTAACCACCCTATAAAAAATAATCCAATCCCGAATAAACATGCACCATATAACATCGTCTTCCCAACTGGTTTATCCGTAGCCCATTTTGAAATTTGAAACTGGAATAAAACAACTAATAGTCCGTTTAACGCCATTAAATATGGATATGGATTATTCGTTCCAAAAATACGCTTCATTTCATTATCAAAATGTAGTGGCAGCATGCCTTCCGTTTGAGAAAACCCCATCGAAATGATAATACCTGCTAATAAGTAAATCATTAATGCCTTATCTCGCATTACAATTTTCCAAACTGCCCCAGATTCCTTTTCTTTATGTTCTTCCCTATCTGTCCTTTTTGGCATCGTCTCTTGAATAAGAAGTAATACAAGTAACGCATAAAATAGCATTGTAGAAGAGGCAATAATAAACACAAGGTTCTTTGACAACACAACTACTGATGCTCCCATTATCGGACCAATCGCAGCACCTATATTGTGTCCCATTCGTAATAAACCATATGCCTCTGTTCTTTTTTCTGGTGCCGTTACATCCGCGACCATAGCTGATGCAGCTGGATGAAATAAAGAATTACTCAACCCTAAAAAAATAGATAAAATTGCATACGGAATAAATCCTTCTATAAATAGAAAACCGAGCATTAATAATGCATTACTTGCCATAGAAAATATCATAATAGGCTTTCTTCCATATATGTCAGCAATTCTCCCTCCTATAAGTGATCCAAAGCTTGCAGCAATTGGAGAAAGCGCCATAATAACCCCAACTTCCAACAACGAATCTACCTTATCTTTTAAATATAATGCAAAAAAAGGCATTAACATCATCATTGCAATTCCATTTAACGTCTCTCCAATAAATCGAATCCATACGTTACGGTCCATCTCCCTTAACTCACGCCACGTATTTTTCATCATTCCACCCCTTTAGTTAGCCAACAATTATCTTATAACAAGTTCAGAAAAATGTAAATTTTCAAATAAAAAAATCCATTCTAACAGAATTAGAATGGATTTTTTCGCTTATAAATTTGCAACATCTTCTTCTTTTTTACTATTATTTAAAGCACTATGTTTTCGGCTATATAAGAAGTAAACCGCTATACCAATAACCATCCATATCCCAAAACTAATCCACGCTGTCCCTGATAATTGAAGCATTAAGTATAAACAGAAAATCACTGTTAATGCTGGTAAAAATGGTACAAGCGGAGCCTTAAATGCCCTTGGTAAGTCTGGATGAGTTCTTCTCATTACGATTACCGCAACAGCTACAAGTGCAAATGCTGACAATGTCCCCATATTTACAAGATGTGCTAAAACATTTAAATCTATTAATCCTGAAATCAGTGCCGCAATAATCCCCGTTGTCCATGTATTTAAAAATGGCGTTTTAAATTTCGGATGAACTTTAGCAAGACGCTTCGGCAGTAAACCATCTCGGCTCATCGCATAAGAAACACGAACTTGCCCATACATCATAACTAGCATTACTGTTGTAATTCCTGTAATCGCTCCTACTGAAATTACCCCCGCTAAACCATCTTGTCCAATAAATTGAAGTGCAAAAGCAACTGGATCTGATATATTTAGCTGGCCGTATGGAACAATTCCTGTCAAAATAAGCGAAACAACGATATAAAGAACTGTACAAATTAATAACGATGCAATAATACCAATTGGTAAATCACGTTGCGGACGTTTCACTTCTTCTGCCGCTGTTGAAACTGCATCAAATCCTATAAATGCGAAGAATACTGTAGCCGCTCCAGCCATTACACCATCTAAACCAAATGGCATAAAGGGCGTCCAGTTTTCAGGTTTCACATAATTAAAACCAGCAAAGATAAAAATAAGAACAACTGCTATTTTAATAAATACCATAATGTTATTTACTCGTGCACTTTCACGAACACCCCTAGATAAAAGAACTGTCATCACTAAAATAATTAGAACTGCAGGTAGATCAATTATTCCACCCTTTCCTGTACCAGGAGCCGAGGAGAGAATAGTCGGAATGTGAATTCCAAACCCCTTTAATAAAGATTGAAAATATGCAGACCAACCGTTTGCTACAGCAGATGTAGCAAGTAAATATTCAAGCATTAAGTCCCAGCCAATTAAAAATGCGAACACTTCCCCCATCGTCGCGTATGTATACGTATACACACTGCCCGAGACAGGAACTGAAGAAGCAAATTCAGCATAACAAAATGCAGCAAAGGCACAAGCTAACGCGGCAATCGCAAATGATAATATAATAGCTGGCCCAGAATGTTTCGCTGCCACAACACCCGTTAGAACAAAAATACCAGTTCCAACAATTGCTCCGATTCCAAGCATAGTTAAATCTAGCGCACCCAATGTTCTTGCTAACGTTTTTTGCTTACTTTCATGCATTAACTTTGCAATTGGCTTCTTTTGAAAAATTTGCTTCATCTTTCACTCCTCCAAGTTTTAAATTTTCTGAAAATTTTTAATTCGCTTTTTTATTTTACTCATTACGCTTTTCCTAGTCAATACTTTTGTCGAAACAAGTAGAAATTCTTCTGAATATGCACGATCCTTATTATTCTTTCTATATATCTTTCCATTATTTTTTTGGTATTATTATACATGTCGATTCCGTGAAAAAGGCATGCCCCCTTATTGAGAGCATGCCTTTTTTACTTATTTCACAGTATATGAACCTTGTTCAATCCAGCTATACATATACTTTTCATCTTCTGTTTCATGTGCTTGTTTTACAATACGAAGCGGACGGAATGTGTCTATCATAACAGCTAATTCAAGCGTCTCTTTCTTCCCTATACTTGCCTCTGTTTTCCCCGGATGCGGTCCATGGGGAATCCCGCTCGGATGAAGTGTAATAGAACCTTCTTCCACACCTTTGCGACTCATAAAGTTTCCTTCTACATAGTAAAGAACTTCATCACTATTAACATTACTATGATAATATGGTGCTGGAATTGACTCTGGATGATAATCGTATAAACGTGGTACGAAAGAGCAAATAACAAAATTATGTCCTTCAAATGTTTGATGTACTGGCGGTGGCTGATGAATGCGCCCTGTAATTGGTTCAAAATCCTCTACATTAAATACCCACGGATATAAATAGCCATCCCATCCAACAACATCTAACGGGTGGTGTCCTAAAACATGTTTATGCATATAGCCTCTTGATTTTGTCATTACGACAAACTCGCCTTTTTCATCATATGTCTCTAATTTTTCTGGACCACGAAGATCTCTTTCACAAAACGGACTATGCTCTAACAATTGTCCGTATTCATTTCGATAACGACGCGGCGTTGTAATTTGGCTATTTGCCTCTACAACAAGAAACTTAGTCTCTCCTTCATCTGGAATAACACGATAAATCGTTCCAATTGGAATCGTTACATAGTCGCCTTTTCTATAGTGAATCGTTCCAAACATCGTTTCAATTTTCCCTGTTCCATAATGAACAAATAACATTTCATCGCCATCACCATTACGATAGAAATAATCCATTTTTTCTGTTGGACTCACTACTCCAATTAACAAATCTTCATTTCCAAGTATGAAATTCCGTCCACTTATTGCATCACCACTTTTTTTACTTTCTTTCGTTCGAAAGTGGCGATGAGAAAGAGCAACATCCTCTTCATACTGCAACTGACAAGAATGCGATAATGCAGAATGACCTACTTCTGTTGGCATATAATGATGATACAAAATAGACTGCGTACCAGAAAAACCTTTTGTTCCCATTACCTGTTCACGATAAAGCGACCCATCTTTTTTACGAAATTGTACATGTCGTTTATGAGGTAGTTCTCCCATGTGACGATAAAACATGCCCATCACCCGCTTCCTTTTCTTTTTTGATCGTATTACGTAGTGTACCTAAACCAGTAATCGACAGTTCTACAACATCTCCATCTTGTAGCCACTCTTCTGTACCCAGTTCTAAAATACATCCTGTTCCTACTGTCCCAGAACCAATCACATCTCCTGGATATAACGTAACGTCCTCTGAAGCACGTTCAATCATTTCAGCAAATGTATAGTAAATATCTTGGAAGTTTCCTTTTGATAATAGTTTTCCATTTACATGAGCAGTCATTTCTAAATTATATCGATCACCATTACGATAAACGTCTAATTCCTCTTTCGTAACGAGATGTGCTCCTAATGAAGTTGCAAAGTCTTTTCCTTTCGCTGGACCGAGACCTACTTTCATTTCTGTTGCTTGTAAGTCTCTCGCACTCCAGTCGTTCATAATACAATAACCAAAAATATATTCCTCTGCTTGCTCTCGAGAAATATTTCGCCCTTCTCTTCCTATTACGCAAGCAATCTCCAACTCATAATCAAGCTTTTTAGACTTTTTCGGACCAATTACAAAATCACCGGAACCAATTACAGCACGATGATTAGTAAAATAAAAAACCGGAATATCATACCATTCAGGCACAACATCTAATCCTCTTCGTCCACGAGCTGTTTTTACATGTTGTTCAAATGCGTAAAAATCTCGAATACTACTCGGATTAGGAAGAGCAGCTGTCAATTGTACTTCTTCTAAAGCATATATACCCTTATTTGGATTCTTAATATTCCGCACTACTTCTACATACTCATCCGCTTTCTCTAAAAAATCCATCATAGAAGAAGGGATTTTCCCTTCACTAGCAAGATTCATATCTATTACTTTGTCACCTTCAAGCCATCCAGCCCGTAGTTCTTTTGAAGGAAGACAAAATGTAACAAATTTCATCCTGATTCCTCCTTATAAAAATGAAATTTCCACCAGCAAAGGGACTTTTGCTGGTGGATACAAATCTTATAAGTTTCCGCGACGCTCTTGTTCTCTTTCAATTGATTCGAATAACGCTTTAAAGTTTCCTTCACCAAATCCACGAGAACCTTTACGTTGAATGATTTCAATAAATAAAGTCGGACGATCTACAATTGGTTTCGTAAAGATTTGTAGTAAGTAACCTTCATCATCACGATCTACTAAGATCTTTAATTCTTTTAACTTATCAATTTCTTCATCGATTTTTCCAACTCGTGCAGTTAGCTCATCGTAATAAGTATCAGGTGTATCTAAAAACTCCACCCCATTTGCACGAAGCGCTTCAACTGTTTTAACAATATCACTTGTTAATAAAGCAAGATGTTGTACACCAGCTCCATTATAGAATTCTAGATACTCTTGAATTTGTGACTTTCTCTTTCCGTCTGCTGGTTCGTTAATAGGAAACTTAATACGACTTCCATTCGTCATAACTTTTGACATTAACGCCGAATACTCTGTACTAATATCGTCATCATCAAAATGAATCATTTGTTTAAAGCCCATAACATTCTCATAATAACTAACCCACTCTTCCATTTTTTCAACATTACCAACTACATGATCAACAGCAATTAAACCAGACTCCTCAAATGGAATATTAAATTCTACCTTTTGGAATCCTGGCATAAATGCCCCTTTATAATTTTTACGCTCTACAAGCGTATGAATTGTATCACCATACGTACCAATAACTGCTTTTTTCAATGTACCGTCCTCATCTGTTAATTCCTGCGGTGGAGCAATTGCGACGGCACCACGTTTCACTGCTTCTGAGTATGCTTTATCAACATCATCAACAAGTAGTGCCACATCCTTCACGCCATCACCATGAGTCTTTACAAACTCTGCAATACGATTTTCACTACTTAAAGCTCCAGACACAACGAAACGCATATTTTTTTGCACAAGAACATAAGATACCTTTTCACGGTTTCCAGTTTCTAATCCAGAGTAAGCTACAATTTTGAATCCGAACGCTCTCGCAAGATAATAACTCGATTGCTTTGCATTCCCTACGTAAAATTCCAAATGATCTACATCACGTACTGGAAAAAAGTCCTCCATTTGTGCAGCTAGCGTATCCATAGATTTTTGTTTCATAATATCTTCATCCCCCTGTAAATAGATTAAATGGTCCATACTTAAAACCAACCGAAAACGCTTCCAACATTAATTAATAGAAATTAGTTAGCAAGCTAACAAATTCTGACCTTTAAAATTTTCTATCTTTTCTGTCAAATTCCTCTTTTTTTCTTACATATAAAATTCGACTTTTTTCTCTTTGAAATAAAGCGGGATTTTATTCAGTGGATTTTTGATTATTCGTTGAATCAAGTTTCAACCGCAGCGTTTAATTAGCCATGAATGCTGGATAATGAGGTAACTTTAATACTTGAGGGTATATAAGAAGAATATAAAAAAGACTCCAACATATTAACTACTTACTAATACGTTAGAGTCTTTATTTTTTTTGAATGATTGTATTTATATATCTCATACTAATACATTTGCAAGGAATAGAATAAATGATGTTAATATTACCGCTCCACCTAAGGATCCTAATAAATCTGTTTTTGTTACTTGAAACACTTGTTCACTGTTCATATCCCTCATTCTCCTTCCTTTTTTGTTTAATTTAAAACTTCTATTATACTAATACACTTGATAAAAATACGATTAATGCTGTTAATACTACCGCTCCACTTGCTGATCCTACGAAATCACCTTTTGTTACTTGTAATACTTGCTCTTTCATATCATTTATCCTCCTTTTTTTCTTTTGTTACAAAGCTTCTATTATACTAATACGCTTGATAGAAATACGATTAACGCTGTTAATACTACCGCTCCACTTGCTGATCCTACGAAGTCACCTTTTGTTACTTGTAATACTTGCTCTTTCATATCTTTCATTCTCCTCTCTTTTTCTTTTATTACAAAACTTCTATTATACTAATACGCTTGATAAAAATACGATTAATGCTGTTAATACTACCGCTCCACTTGCTGATCCTACGAAGTCACCTTTTGTTACTTGTAATACCTGCTCTTTCATATCTTTCATTCTCCCTTCTTTTTCTTTTGTTACAAAGCTTCTATTATACTAATACGCTTGATAGAAATACGATTAACGCTGTTAATACTACTGCTCCACTTGCTGATCCTACGAAGTCACCTTTTGTTACTTGTAATA
>NZ_JBNLYC010000077.1:0-20758 GCF_050172015.1 Bacillus sp. GMa5/1
TTCCTTAAACATTAATCCATGTTTTACACTGTATTCCTTAACAACATTTCGGTACAATACAAATACAACGATTTTAAATGAGGTGATGTTCATGGCAAAGCGCTATGAAAATATGGATAATGTTAGTACAAAAAAATCAATTCGCTCTTTTTTACGCTGGCGTAAAGAACGAAAGCAAAACAAAAAAGATTTTTCTTTCTTAGTAGAACAATCACCCGTTAAACAAAGTGCATTTTTGCAAAGTAATGTTGAAAAAACGACTATCACATGGATTGGGCATTCCACTTTTCTTATCCAAACGAATGGACTTAATATATTAACAGATCCAGTATGGGCTAATAAATTAAAGCTAGTTCCAAGACTTACAGAACCTGGACTCTCTATAGAAGCACTACCTAAAATTGATATTGTCCTTATTTCACATGGTCATTATGATCATTTAGATTTTTCAACTCTTCGTCAGTTGAATGATGATGTTCTATATCTTGTACCTATTGGATTAAAAAAATTATTTACTCGTAAGAAATTTAAACATGTAGAAGAGTATAAATGGTGGGAAAGTACGATAATTAACGAAGTTTCTTTTCACTTCGTACCTGCTCAGCACTGGACGAGAAGATTCTTATTTGATATGAATACGTCTCACTGGGGCGGATGGATTATTGATAATGAAACGACTATGGAAACCATATATTTTTGTGGCGACAGTGGCTATTTCCAAGGTTTCAAAGAAATTGGTGAACGCTTTTTAATTGATATTGCTCTTATGCCCATTGGCGCTTATGAACCAGAATGGTTTATGAAAGTATCTCATGTTTCACCTGAAGAGGCCGTGCAAGCTTATTTAGATTTAAACGCTACACATTTTATACCAATGCATTACGGAGCTTTTGCACTCGCCGATGAAACACCTCGTGAAGCAATAACTAGACTTCGAAATAATTGGAATTTGCGCATGTTACCGTGGGAACAACTGCATGTACTCTTTTTAGGTCAAACTTTTATTTATAGTAACGCAACAAATGATAAGCAAATAAACGAAAAAATTGAAACTTTACATGTGTAACGTAATGACTGATTTTCTATATCCAACATATAATATAGAAAATCCTATAGTGAAACTTTAATTAGTGGGATTTCTTCATCCCCACTGATTATTTGCCTTCACCAATCAAGCTTTTACGGGCAGCCCGCTACCTAACCTCTTTGCTCCAGCTAAATTTGAGGTAGAGAGTTTTACTGTCCGCAAATAGCGGGATAAAGGGTGTTTTCTATGAATGAATATTTACAGACTCGCTATATCATTAGCGGTAGTGCCTGTGTAGCTCTTCTTATTTCTTACTTTCTATTTACATAAAAAAGCTACTTGAAATATATTTTCAAGTAGCTTTTTTATTACTCTGCTAAATACATAAATCCGATTGCGCCCGGACCTGTATGAGTACTAATAATAGGCGTTGTATAGAAAATTTCTGATTGAGCAAATCCACTCACTTTTTCAACCGCCGCTTTCATACTTTCAGCTAAAGGAATTGCTTTCGCATGCGGAATTGCAACAGCCTTTACGACTTTTCCAGCCGTATCTTGCTCAAATAACTTAGCTAATGTTTTTACAATTTGGCCTTGGCTACGAACTTTCGTTACAGGATTATAAACACCTTCTTCAAGACTAGCAATTGGCTTTATATTAAGTAGCGAACCGATAAACGCTTTTCCTTTACCGATACGTCCACCCTTCACTAAGTTTTCTAATGTATCCACTACTACATATAAACGAGTATTCTTTCTTACTTCATCTACACGTTTTAAAATTTCTTCTAGTGAGCGTCCGTCATTTGCCATTTTTGCAGCTTCAATTACTTGATATGCTAAAGCATGTGTAATAAATTGAGAATCAACAACTGTTACTTTTGTATCAGTCATTGATGCAGCGCTATTTGCAGTTGCTACAGTACCGCTCATTCCACTTGTCATATGGATAGAAAGGACTTCGCTTCCATCTTCCCCTAGCTTGTCATACATTTCTACAAATGTACCCATAGCTGGTTGTGATGTTTTTGGTAATTCCTCTGATTTAATCATTTCTTCAATAAATTCGTCAGGTTGTAAATCAACGCGATCTAAATATGTTTGTCCATTTACAGAGATTGATAATGGTAAAACATGAATGTCATACTTTTCGATTACGTCTTGTGATAAATCTGCCGTTGAATCTGTTACAATTTTAATTTTTTGCATACTATACTTCTTCCCTTTCCAATACGCTCTCCTTGTTATTATACTAGTATTCCCATTGCTTTCAACAATTTGGAACGAAATTTCATCAAATTAATTATATTTTCATATCTAAAATGAAAAAGACAGAGTTTACTAACCCTGTCCGTACTTCGTATCATGCATTTTTTTCAAGGGTATTTGTTTTATATACATTTAAATAATCATTCCACTTCAAACAATTTTGTAAATATTCACGGAAAGAATACGAAAATCTTGGGTGTTTTTGTTTTTGAATTTTTGCAATAAATAATTGAAGACGAGACTGAATTAGAAACGATAATGGATGCTGTGCCTGTAGGACAGGGATTTCGAATATTTTAATGCAATCCCCTGTTGAATGAGTGAAATAAAAACTTTTCGTAATCACAATATCAATCCTCTTTTTCATTGGATTTTTGAACTTCCTCTACTTTGCGCTGTAACACGTTGTTTAAAGTGGAGTAAAATCAGACTTATATGATTTCTGTAGTCCTTATGGCTAGAAGATTTATACTCTATTCATCTCCACCTAATTCACCTTCCCGTTCTAAATATCTCTGAGACGGGAATCTCATTATCCATCAATTGTTTAATACATTTAGTATAAGCTTATAAAAGCGCAAAGTTTGTCTAAATTTTGGAGATTCTATAATTTTTTTCTTCTATATATTGTATACGTTTATAGCTATAGTATAACAAATAAATAAAAAAGTGCCTTTATAACGAGGCACTTTTTGACTGCATTTCTTCTCTTTTCTTTTTCCTCTTACTAACAACCTTTGATAACGCAATACTTACTTCATAAATACAAATAAGCGGCACTGCAACTAAACTATGAGATAAAAAGTCTGGCGGTGATATACAAGATGCAATGATAATTAATGCTACGTAAGCATACCTTCTTATTTTTATTAAAAATTCCGCCGTAAGTATTCCAATACTAGTTAAAAACATTACAACGACTGGCAATTCAAAAATCACAGCAAATGGAACTGTTAAATTAAGTACAAAATGAAAATACTTTTCTGTCGTAAACATCGTATTAAACATTTCATTACCTATCGTAGTTAAAAAGTGAAATAGAAACGGCATTACAATGAAATATCCAAAACATAAACCTGCGAGAAATAATATAGACAATACCGGTATATACATTATTGTCATCTTTTGTTCATTTGGATGTAAACCCGGTTTTACAAATAACCAAATTTGTATAGCAGCAAAAGGAATTGTACAAACGATAGCAAATACTGTAGCAATCGAGAAAAAAATCCACAATACATCACTTGGACCGAGAACAGTTAATTTCATTGGTAAATCTTTTACAAGCCAAAAATAAATATCCTTTGTAAAAGTAAATCCAATAATTAAAAATAGTACAAAGGATAACACCGTATATATTACTCTTTTTCGAAGCTCAACAATATGTTCTACTACGCTCATTTCCCGATCTTCCATCTCGTTCACCACACTTTATTTATCCATTACAAGGAAAATACACTACATTTTTTCTTTCTTTTCCTTTTCTTGAAATGCGTCATCTGTCAATTCTTTCGTTGATTTTTTAAACTCTTTTAACGTTTCCCCTAAAGCCTTCCCGATTTCCGGCAATTTTTTAGGTCCAAATAAAATGAGTACTGCTACTAAAATTAAAATTAACCCTGGAAAGCCAATATTTGAAAACATTTCCCCATCCCCTTTATTAGTAGTTTCCTTGTCCTACTATTACATAATTTTATTTTGTCAAAAAAGTTTGAAAACGTCAACAAATCCATTGTCTTTTGTCAAAAAAATTCAAAAATATAATCAATTATACAAATTTCATTTTCTATTGCTCTTGTGTATGATATGGTAAGGGAAATGACATATTATTTTATGATAGTAGAAAGGATTTGCATTATGACTGAAAAAATGACACGAATGACCCAATTTGTAAAAGAAGAAATTGCAAATGCAATTACACATGGTATCGGTGCCATTTTAAGCATCCCTGCCTTAATCATATTGATTATTCATGCTTCTAAGCACGGTACCGCATCAGCTGTAGTTGCATTTACTGTTTATGGTGTAAGCATGTTCTTACTGTACTTGTTTTCAACATTGCTACATAGCATTCATCATCCTAAAGTAGAAAAAATATTTACTATTTTAGATCATTCAGCCATTTACTTATTGATTGCTGGCACGTATACTCCTTTTCTACTTATTACACTTCGTGGCCCATTAGGATGGACGTTGCTTGCTATAATATGGACACTAGCAATCGGAGGTATCGTCTTCAAAATTTTCTTTGTACGTCGCTTTATAAAGGCTTCAACTTTATGTTACATCATTATGGGTTGGCTCATAATCGTTGCCATTAAACCACTTTATGAAAATCTAACTGGACATGGTTTTTCACTACTTTTAGCAGGTGGAATTTTATATTCTGTCGGAGCTATATTCTTCCTTTGGGAAAAGCTACCTTTCAACCATGCCATATGGCACCTGTTCGTTTTAGGTGGTAGTGCGATGATGTTCTTCTGTGTACTCTTTTATGTCTTACCTACAGCATAATAAAAAAGGATTCAGCTTACTATAAACTGAATCCTTTTTTATTACTTATGTAATTGTGATGCGATAACTTCCTGTGTATGCTTCGTTAATTCTTTAATATCCATATTCGCATAGTCTTCAGGTGTAATCGGCTTAGAAATTGTTACTGTTGCATGAGCTGGCTTCATACGATTTCCATTCGCTTCAAACATCTTATATGTACCATCTAACGTTACAGGTAAAATTGCTACACCTGACTTTACTGCCAGATGAAAACTACCAGCCTTAAACTCTCCAACTTCGCCACCCTTACTTCTCGTTCCTTCAGGGAAAATTACGATAGAATGTCCATTTTTTAATAGTTCAATTCCATCTTTAATCGCTTGAAGAGATTGACGACGATCGCTACGATCCATAAATACACAATTCATAAGTTCCATCCAAGTTGGTACAACTGGGAACTTTTTAATCTCTGCTTTTGAAACGAATCCAATTGGTTTATTTAAGTAACCTAGTAAAACAGGGATATCCATATTACTTTGGTGATTACTTACAACTAGTACTGGCTTGTCTTTCGGAACATTTTCAAGTCCTTTCACTTCTACTGCCCCTCCAGCTACACGTACCATTTTCTTACCAAACCAATTTGTCGTTTTATACACAGCATTATCTTTTTCTTTTGGCGCCATCGTATTTACTTGTCTTTTAAGACGCCACATTCTCGGTGTAATCGCAATTACGATTAAAATTAAATAAAAGATTTTAAAAAACGTTTGAATCATACAGAACCCCCACCTATTATCATTCCGACCTTCATTATACTAGACAAACGAAGGAAAAAGAAGAAAAAAAGTCCAAACAGCAAGTGTTTGGACTTTTTAAGCATTCTATATTAGAAACGTTTTGCTAATTCACGAGCATTAGCAATTGCTGCTTCTTTAATTTCTTGTGCTTTTTCAGGGTTTGCATTCATACCTTCAACTGCGATATATTCAGTATCATTTACACCGACAAATCCTAATACAGTCTTTAAGTGATTGCGACCGAAGTCTACAGCTGCGTATGCTCCTTCAGAATATACGCCACCTGTTGCCTGAATGTGAAGTGCTTTTTTACCTTCTAATAAGCCGACTGGACCATTTTCAGTATATTTGAATGTTTTACCTGCGATTGCTACGTTATCTAAGTATGCTTTTACTACTGGTGGATAGCTAAAGTTCCACATTGGAGTTACGAATACATAACGATCTGCATTCATAAATGTTTCTAAGTTTGTGTTCATTGCTGCTACTTTTTGTTGTTGAACTTCAGTTAAAGCTTCAAAGCCTTCACCTGCTGCAAATTTACCCCAAGCAGCAAATACATCTGCATCAATTGCTGGTACTGTAGTGTTGAATAAATCAATTGTTACAACTTCGTCTTGTGGATGTTCGTTTTTATAAGCTTCGATGAAAGCCTCCCCTACTGCCATTCCGAAAGAACCTTCTGCTGAATTTGGATTTGCTGTGATAAATAGTACTTTTGTCATTGTATTCTCTCCCTTTTTTCTCTTTATCTTTAATTCAAGATTTGTTTTTTAAAAGTTAATAACTTACCTTATGTAAGTATAATACAAAAAGTTTTAATCAATGTCAATAAAAAATAGCTACTTTTTTTTCGTAAGTTAATGATTTACTTTGTTTCCTTAAAATTTAGTATATAGATATTAAGAATTCTTTCGTATAAAAAGGCTACCTCTACAACTTATAGAGATAGCCTTCTATTACATATTATTTTTGAAATACATGTTTTACTTTTTCAGCTGGAATATTACTCCCGCCTCTACCTTTTACATCTTCAATCATCATTGTAATGACCATATCTGGTGAATTTAAATCAAATGCAGCGAACCAACCTAGTTCTTTTCCTTCGGCCTCTTTTGATACTTTTAATTCCGCTGTACCTGTTTTTCCAGCAAGAGTCATACCATCAATTTTAGCAATTTTCCCTGTACCATCTGGATCATTAATTACTTTCGTCATTGCAGTTTTTAATATATCCTGATTTCCTTTAGAAATTACATTTTCTTTCCAAGCTTTTGGTTGTTTATCTGTTTTAATAATATACGGTGACGGAATCGTTCCATCATTTACAATCGGCGCATACGTTAAAGCTAAATGAAGAGGAGTCATTAATACTTGTCCTTGTCCATATCCCGTATCTGCCATTTGAATATCATTTTTAATGCCGTCATTTGCAATTTTAGAAGCAGGGAATCCATATTCAATTGGTAGTTTCTCATCGAATCCGAATTTTTTCGCTTCACTCATAAACTTGTCTTTTCCGATTTTTAAAGCTTCTTGTGCGAAGTAAATATTATCCGAGTATTTCATCGCCTTATCAAAATCAATCGGATTTGCATCTTTCACACGCGTTACATAGTAATTACCCCAAGAAGAATCTTTTGTCCATTTTAATCCTTCAATTTTCAACTCTTCTTTTGGATCAATCGTTTTCGTTTCAAGACCAATTGCAGCTGTAATAGGTTTAAATACAGAACCTGGTACCGACAATTGTGTAAAGCGATTTGTCATTGGTTTTTTCGGATCATTATTCCAAGCTTCGCGTTGTGCCTTCGATGTCCCTCGTGCAATTATATTAGGATCATATGCTGGACTACTTACTAGTGCAATTGTTTCTCCACTTTTCGGATTAATTGCTGCACTTGAACCAGCTTCGCCCTTCATTTCATTATACGTTTTTTCTTGAACAACACTATCAATAGTTAAAGTTACATTTTCTCCATCAACAGCATCTGTTTTTGCTAAATTTTTAATTTCTTTTCCTTGCGCATCTTCTACAAAGACACGGCCACCTTTTTTACCGCGTAGCTTTTCCTCTAATACTTGCTCTAAGCCAGCTTTACCAACTGGGTCATCAGCTTGATAGCCTTTCTTTTGTAGCGTTTTTAAATCTTCAGCATTTACCTTTCCAATATAACCAGTCAGATGAGCTGCAGCTTCCCCTAACGGATATGTACGAACATTTACAGGTTTTGTTGAAACACCTGGTAAATCAATGTACGTATTTTGTGTTGCCCCTTCAGGCAAAATTCCAATTGGTACGAGATACCCTGGTTTTACCCATTTAGCAGCTAATTTTTGATCAATTTCTTCTACAGACATATTTAATAACTTCGCTACTGTTTCTTTCGTTTGCGGAGCAGTATCGCCTAACTTTTCAGGAATCAATCCGATTTCAGAAGCTTTCCCATTCGTTGCAAGACCTTTTCCATTACGATCGTATATTTCACCACGTTTTGGCTGTGTTGTCTGCATACGCACTTTACTATCTTTCGTCATGCCAGGGAAAATAAAATCAGGAGTCCAATCTATTTTCCAAGATTCTTTATCTCCATCTTTTTCTTTCACCATTTTTGCTTCATGACCAAATGTGATTTTACCACCAACTGTATCCATGCTTACTTTAAAAGGAACAGGACCTTCATCTTTTTTATCTTCTTTTACTTCCCCTGTTTCTACCTTTAAGTCTTTCACTTCGATACCAGAATAAATTTTTTCATATTTCTCAGTAAACTCTTTCTTTGAAATATCTTTTTTTGCATTTTTTGATAGTTGATCATACATATCTGCAAATTTTTGTTTATTCCACGCTTTTACATATGTATCAAACGCTTCTTGTGGTTTTTCTTCTTTACCACATCCAACTAACATGAATGTTAAGCAAAGAAAAAGAATCCCCCATATCTTTCTCAATCGATTCTCCTCCTCTTTCTATATTAGTACTTTTGAAAATTTTAGCATTTTTACATGCTACCTATCATTATAGCACTATCGAATCTCATCTATAAACTTATATTGGTGAATACAAATAAAAAGATTGATGTGAATTCTCACATCAATCTTTTTTATTATTGTTGCTTCTCATATACATGGTAATAATACGTATACGGGTTTTTTTCATCCGTTAAACCTTTTTCTACAAAAATCTCTTTCCAATTTGTCATATCCATTTCTGGGAAGAATGTATCTCCTTCAAATGCATAATGGATTTTTGTTATATATAACTTGTCTACATAAGGTAAAAAGAGATTGTAAATTTGCGCTCCGCCAAAAATAAAAATCTCTTCTTCATTTTTACATAGTTCAAATACTTCTTCTACAGAATGAACAACTTCACAGCCTTCAACATGATACCCTTCATTACGAGTTACAATAATATTACGTCTTCCAGGCAGTGGTCTACCAATCGCTTCATAGTTCTTTCTTCCCATAATAAGCGGGTGGCCCATCGTTGTTTTCTTCACGTATTGTAATTCACTCGGTAAACGCCAAGGTAAATTATTATCTTTACCAATTACTCTATTTTCGTCCATCGCGACCATAAATGAAACAATCATTTTTTCATCTCCTCTACAATTATACTGCAACCGGTGCTTTAATTGCTGGATGCGGATCGTATCCTTCAATCTTTAAATCTTCCATTTCAAAATCAAACACAGATTTCACATCTGGATTTAATGTAAGTTTCGGGAATGGACGTGGTTCACGTGCCAATTGCTTTTCTACTTGTTCAAAATGATTTGTATAAATGTGTGCATCTCCAATTGTATGAACAAATTCTCCTACTTCAAGACCACATTCATGTGCAATTAAATGTGTTAGTAGTGAATAACTTGCGATGTTAAATGGAATTCCAAGGAATATGTCACCACTTCTTTGATATAGCTGACAAGAAAGTTTTCCGTCCGCTACATAAAATTGGAATAATGTATGACAAGGCGGTAATGCCATACTCGGTACGTCTTCAGGATTCCAAGCAGAAACGATTAAACGACGTGAGTCTGGTGTTTTTTTAATCATTTCAATTACATCTTTTAATTGATCAAGTGTCTCACCAGCTGTCGTTTTCCAAGCACGCCATTGTTTACCGTAAACGTCTCCTAAATAACCATATTTATTTGAGAACTCATCATCTTCTAAAACGTTCTTTTTAAACAATTCCATTTGCTCATCGTACTGTACTTTAAATTCTTCATCTTGTTGTGAGCGAAGACCAAAATCAGTCATGTCAGGACCAGTATACTCATCACTTTCTACCCAGCTCTTAAACGCCCATTCATTCCAAATGTTATTATTATGCTGCAATAAATAGCGAATATTTGTATCACCTTTCATAAACCAAAGTAGTTCACTTGCTACAAGGCGAAATGGTACTCTTTTTGTCGTTAATAAAGGAAATCCTTTGCTCAAATCAAAACGCATTTGATATCCAAATACAGATACAGTTCCTGTCCCTGTACGATCTTCTTTCTTCGTACCATGTTCCATTACATGGCGGCATAAATTTAAGTATTCATTTTCAGCATGTTTCATATGTAGGAAAACCTTCTTTCAATCGTATATGGAATTTATCATAACATGAAAAATGGTAAATTTAATAATCTTAATTAATAAAATTTCTTGCGCTAATTCTTACAAAATTATTAACTTTCCATATTTTAAAAGGTTTTCATTTTCTATTACCGAAAGTATAGTGCGGTAGATCAAAATTTATATTTGGAGGTTAGAAATATGTCTAAAATTGAAATACCTGTTATGACTTCTTTACAAACCACGGTTGAAAAAATGATGAAGGATTTAAATGTTCCTGGTGTTGCTGTCGCTGTTATAAAAGACGGTGAAGTTATTCTTTCAGAAGGTTTCGGCTATCGTAATATAGAAACAAAAGAGGCTGTTACACCGAATACTCGATTCGCAATCGGTTCCTCAACGAAAGCGTTTGGTACACTTTCATTAAGCTTGTTAGCACAGCAAAAAAAGTTTAATTGGGATGCTCCTGTCCCGTCTTATATACCTAATTTTACTTTATCTGAACTACTTGCTAGCTCACAAGTTACAGGACGGGATTTAGCTTCTCATCGAACTGGAGTGAGTCGTCATGAGGCTCTTTGGTACAGTTCTTCCTTATCTCGAAAAGATCTCGTTGAAAAAATAAAACATTTACCACTTGATGCACCGTTCCGGACTGCATTTCTATATAACAACTTAATGTATGCAACAATTAGCTACATTGTTGAAAACATTACAAATCAAACGTGGGAGCAATACACTACAGAACATATTTTAGAACCTTTAAATATGAGACATACAAACTTCTCTGTTAACGATTCACAAACTACAGATGATTACGCTTTACCTTACATTGAAAATGACGGTGAAATAAAAGCAGTTCCATTCCGTAACATCGATACAGTTGGCGCTGCTGGGTGTATTAATTCCACAATTGAAGATATGGCAAATTGGGTACTTCTCCACTTAAATGAAGGAAAATTTGGAGATCATGAATTAATCTCCTCTGAATTATTACAACAAATGTATACACCACACAATTCAATTCCAGACCAACCGGTTTTATCACTCCCTGAATCTCCATTAAATAGTTACGGTCTTGGTTGGTTTATTAGCGCTTATCGTGGTAAAAAAGTGATTCATCATGGCGGTAATATCGATGGATTTTCAGCGCTTGTTTCATTCATACCAACAGAAAACATAGGCCTTGTCATTTTAACGAATGCTGGAGGAACATTACTTCCTACTTATCTCGCTAATCAAATTTATGACGAACTACTTGAATTAGAATCCATTGATTGGCATAAACGTGCTGTAGAAGATACTAAAAAAATGAAGGAAATGATGAAAGAAGCAACTGAATCCCTCCCTGAACAAATTAAAGGGACTACACCTTCGCACAAGTTAGAGGATTATACTGGTACTTTTGAACATCCTGCATACGGAACATTACAAGTATACAAACGAGATGATTCGTTATATGTACAATTTATGGAAATGGATATTCAATTAGGGCATCATCATTACGACATCTTCTCCACAAAAGTTGACTTATTCCAAATGAAAATGAGCTTATTATTCGCTTATGAAATGAATGTAAGTGGTGAATTCCCATCCCTTCAGTTACATGTACCAGCTACATTAAGTACTCAGCCGCTTACATTTAAGAAAATTAAATAAGTATTTTGATGGTAAAAAATAAAGGTAGGTGCGAATCACACCTACCTTTTCTATGTCATATCAATCTTATCTGGTTGAAACCAAATTGGCTTCGATAACTCAAAGTTATTATGATCCTCTAAAACTATAGTAAGACGCTCTAACATATCATCTAACATATGCGGCGCTGCTAGTAATGTCCAGACAACTGAGGAGAAAACTGTCATGCCAACGTACACCGCATATAAATTCCAGAACTCCTCTGGTATTCTCCCATTAAAATATCCTTCTATTTGTCCGATTGAATACGGAATACTAATATCCCTTGCAAACAGTGCAATTTTTACGAAATCATGAATTGGGTCGCCCCAGTCGTAGCCATTAAAATCAACAACACCTACATATCTCGCATCACGTACAATTATATTTTCTAAGTGAAAATCATCGTGTTGAAATCGATTCGGGCGGTTCTTTAAATATATTTCATTTTCTTCTATAAACTTTATGATTTTATCATCATTTTTTATGTTTATTCCGCATGTTTTATATGCCTCTACATATTTACTATGTTTTTTCATAGCTCTTTCATACCATGGAAGTATATTATTAGGAGCTTCATATGTATGCATTTTTGCTAAATCTTTTCCTGCCTCTATACCAATATCATATTGTTCTTTTGGTGAATACGTAGGCAATAGCTTCTTCGCATCTTCCCCTTCTAAATATGAAAAAATACTATAGCATACACCTTCTTCTTCCAATATACCTATTTCAATTGGCCTTTGTGCCTGTACGTTACGTTTTACCATTTCATTTAAAATTTGAAACTCTATTTTCTTTCATACTCTTTTATATCGCCTGTCCGAAATAAATATTTTTCATTATTTGCATTCGTAATTATATATTTCTTATCTGGAGAGAAACCTTTAGAAATTTCTTCAATATTCGCTGCATCTTTTACTATTTGTATATTGCTTTGCCGTGCTGTAATTATCTTCATATCTATTCCCCTTACATTTCTGCATTTGGTGTATAGGCAACTTCTACAATAAATCCATTCGGATCGTAAAAATCAATCGTATAGTAACCTTCCGAATAATGATTCATTTCAATTGGACCACGTATTACCTTCACTTTCGTACTAGAAAGAAAATCTGCTACTTCATCAACTACTTCTCTATGAATAGCTTGATAACAAATATGTCTAGGCCCTAACGTCCTTACAATTTCCTCATCTACTTCTTTAAAGTATATTTCACTTTCTCCTGTGCTATATGCTACTTCATTTAACTTTCTCCACCCAATTATGGAAAACAACTTATTATAAAAAGAAATGGACTCCTCTAAATTTGCTACCCAAAATTCAATATGATGAATGCCTGATCGCAGTGTATTCATATTAAGAATACGCTCCTTGTACTACTTGCACAATTTCCATCGGCTTATGAACCATGTAATCTGGTGCATCTTTTTTCACTGTTTCAATAACATCATATCCCCAAGATACCCAAATTACGTTCACTCCAGCCTTTTTACACGCTGCTACGTCTCGCTGTTCATCACCGACATATAACATATCTTTCTCTGTTATCTTTTTCGATTTTAAAAATCTTTTTATCATCTTGTCTTTACCGAACAAATTTTTAGAACAATACACTTCTTGTATATTTTCTATATCATTCTTTTGTAAAAACGCCCGAATATGCTCTTCTGAGTTCGATGATATGACTGCAATTCCGTAGCCTTTTTTATGTAGTTCATCTAATACTTCCTTCATCCCATGGAACAAAATAAGATCTTTTATAGCAGGTTGATACAATTTATAAAACTCCAGCGCTAATATCGGTAGTTTATACAGTGGTACATCGAGTTGTTTACATCTCTCCGCCATCGTTAACTTGCGTAAATACTCAATTTCTTCTTCTCTTACCGTTTTATATCCGTGCTTTTCAGCAATTTGATTATAAATTGGTACAAATATATTTTGTGAATCTACTAATGTGCCATCAAAGTCAAAAACAATATATTTTTGCATTCCCATACTCCCTTTGCTTCTTTTTTCTAAACCTATGTTATTCAACAACATGGTTGTCTGTCCCTTCTATAAAAATAAAAAAGAACAAGATTTTCTCTTGTTCTTTTTAAGAAAGCCATTTCGGCGGTACATTCGTATTCCAATAAATATTTCCTAACTCATGATGTCCTGAGTATCCATCATCAAAACGATGATAATGGAAATTAAAATAATAACCATCTTGCGGTGGATGATCTCTTCTTACATGGAAACGCAATAAATCATTTCCTGATTTCGTATCGTAGACATGAAAAATCTTTTCATTATTCCCACCAGCTGGTTTTTGAGAAATCGCTAATGATTGTAGTGAATCTTCTGGTACATCACTAGCAAGCTCAGCAATTGCCTCTTCAATCTTTGGTAATATTACATCTTTAAATTCATCTTCAATTACTGGACCAATTTTAGTACCAAACTTTTGCATCGACTGCTTCTCTGCTTCTTGCATCGCATAAGTAATAAAAGTATCGGTGGTTAACCTGTCATTCGTTTCTTCATATGTATAGGACGTACTCTCCAAACTTTGTTGCCCAGCTGTGCTCGTAGGCTTGTCCGCAGCTTTGGCATTATCAAGCAATATGGAAGGAGGCGTCACTAAACCAAATGTAAATACGGTAATTAATGCGACTAAGGTTTTTCTAAACCAATTTGGCATTTATGTTCCCTCCCCTTTCACTCATTATTTTTTATATAACGGTGGTTTCTTCTATTATACAAAATGATTGTAATTTTTGCACTTTACAATTTTGTTAACGTTCACATATTTTTCACTTGAATATGAAATTGTAAGATTTCATACAATATTAATACCACGATATTGAGGAGGCACTTGAATGACTTTAGATGTCATGTATTCCGCCGCAAGCATACTCGTTTTAGTATATTTTATTTATCAATGTGTTACAGACTAGAAAAAGAGCCGTCAATGGCTCTTTTTTAATGGTAGAAATACAATCCATACAATTAATAAAATAAAAACAACGCTGCCTACCACAGCTGGCAATAAATAAAACTGTGAAAGTATAACTATTCCATATAAAAGTATTGCTGGTAGTAGTAAATAACGATCTGCCTTCCATCTTAACAATAGTAATTTCCCTTCATCACAATATAAACGAAGAAACATCTTATTCGTAAATTCATTCCAATAATCACGTGCATAGCGAGAAATTGCAACTACAGCAAATACGAGAACAATAGCTGCAATCCACCTTGGAGTCATAATTATACTTGCAGTACTGATACATACAATTTGAATATAAATTATTCGTGCAGTACTTGTACGGAAAAATTCTTTCAAAAAAGATTCGACAATACGAGAATCAGCTTTTTTCCCTAAAAGTCTTTTAGAGCGCGGAAACATCCACGGTTTTTTATTCGAACTACTCGGTTTAGCCGCATGACCACCAACTTGCATAATTCCGCTCGTCCAGCGCATGCTTTCCTCCTTTTCTTTCTCGATTTCTTTAAAAAAGAACTTTTTATAATTCATTTTCTCTTTTACTAATACACTACTTAAGAAAATTACTAGACCGATAAATAAAATTGAATACAACGGATTTTTATAAATAAAAAATAAACTAATTCCAAAAAAGGACACGCTCATAGAAAATACTACATTTTTTACAATCCATAAAACCCATCGTTTCCCCACATGTACATGAACAAATCTCGTTAACAACGACAACATAAATCGAAATATAGTAAAGAATACCCAAAATAATAGGACTTGTATCTCTGTTACTTCGATACTTTTCATCAACACCGGTAACATAATAACGACTACTATTATATTCGTTATCGCTATTCGAACAAATGTGTACATCATGCCATACTGGACTAATTTTCGCATATGTGTTGCATACGAAATTAAAAATAAACTATCCGCTTGCTCAAAAAATGAACGAACTCCTCTTGGATATGTTACTAGATAAAATGCGAGTAATCCTAATCCGAAATAAATCGTCTCTTCCGTTGATAATTCATTTATCCATAGCGATCGATAATAGATTCCCATAAATATAAGTGCTGGAATAATAATATATAATGCGACTGTCCAATCTGTTACCGAACGTATAGACTTCCATTTCCGCTCAAGTTCATGGCGTAATCTCTTATAAAATTGTTGTTTAATCATGTTGTTCACGCCTTACAATTACATCAAAACAGTCTAATAATGAACTACCCGGCATTTCCGCTAATATTTGAATAGATTCTAAATGTCCACCTGCGACTAATGTACCTTGTGAAATGAGTAAAAATCTTTCACAAATTTTTTCAGCAGTATCTAATACGTGCGTACAAAGTAAAATTCCTGCCCCGCGCTCTTTTTCTTTATATAAATAATTTAAAAACTCTTTCGTAGCTACCGGATCTAAACCGATAAAAGGTTCGTCAATGATATAAAAATCTGGCTCAGTTAAAAACGCCAATATTAGCATCGATTTTTGTTTCATGCCTTTTGAAAATTTTGATAAATACTCATGTTTATGCTTATTCATTCGAAAAGTATGTAATAATTGTTCCGCTCGTTCTTCCCAACTTCCCATTTCACTTCCACGAGCTGCCATTAATAATTCAATATGTTCCCAGAGCGTCAAGTAATCATAGTATGTTGGATGTTCTGGTACGTATGCATACGGATTTTTCTTTTCACCGAATGATATTTCACCGTCCATATTTACAAGTAATCCGAGTATCGTTTTAATCGTCGTACTCTTCCCAGCACCATTTGCTCCAATAAGAGCAACTAGTTCACCTTTTTCGATAGAAAAAGCTATATCATGAATTATTTTTTCGCCTATTTCATATCCAGCTGAGCGGATATTTACTTTTAACATGCATTCCCCTTCTTTCCATTTCTAATACAATCAAGGAAAAGAATAACATATAACTATCTATATATCATTATAAAATATTTATTTTCATAGCAGGAAAAAACATTTTTTAACAGAATATAAAATGTTTGATTACATTTTATTGGAGTTGATAATATGTCTTTTCAAATTCGTGAAGCAACGATAGATGATATAGACGCACTTTGTTCTTTAACGAAAGAATTAAAGGGTTCCTCTATTTCCTATGAAGATATGAACAACCGCCTACAATTCGTACAAATGAGTCCGTTTGATTTTTTATATGTTTACGAGGAAGAAGAAGCTATATTTGGATTACTTGGATTTCGTATACGTGAAAATTTAGAAGATGTAACACGTTATGGAGAGATTTCAATTATAAGCGTTGATTCTAACATACGACGGAAAGGCATTGGACAAGTGTTGATGGATTATGCCGAGCAATTAGCAAAGAAACATAATTGCATTGGCACATGGCTAGTTAGTGGAACAAAAAGAGTAGAAGCTCATCCTTTTTACAAAAAATTAGGATATGAAGTAAATGGCTACAGATTTGTAAAACATTTTTAAACTACTTATAAATTGAAGGGACTATAACTATGACAAACATTAAAGCAATTTTCATTGATCGTGACGGTACAATTGGTGGTGACACTACAATACATTATCCGGGATCTTTTACATTATTTCCGTTTACAAAAGCAGCTTTGCAAAAACTAAAAGCTCAAAATATAAAAATTTTCTCTTTCACAAATCAACCTGGTATCGCAGACGGGATAGCAACTGTTACTGATTTCGCACAAGAATTAAAAGGTTTCGGCTTTGATGATATATACGTATGTCCTCACAAACACGGTGATGGTTGTGAATGTCGTAAACCAAGTACAGGTATGCTGCTACAAGCAGCTGAAAAACACGGGCTTGATTTAACAAAATGCGCTGTAATTGGTGATCGCTGGACCGATATCGTTGCAGGAGCAACAGTGCATGCGATAACGATATTGGTGCGCACAGGCGCTGGATACGATGCTTTACATACGTACCGAGACAAATGGGCACATATTGAACCAAACTACATTGCAGATAACTTTGAAGATGCAACAAACTGGGTTTTAAATCAACTATAATACAAATGAAAATTTTGATTCACCCGAAATAATTTAAAACATAGTTAAAATAGCCTTTTTGGCAAATAATTGTATTCCACAAAACGGATCACCTCAAAAGGTAGCAAGTTCCCTTTTGATACGCAAACATTGCAATTCAAATTATATTTTTTATTAGTAACAGCAATTAACGTAAAGAAGGAATAGCTTAGTGGCTATCCCTTCTTTATTGACTTCTATTATTTACATTTGTTATCTGTTTTTATTGAGTATTCTCATCGTTTTTATACTCCAAAATATCCCCTGGCTGACACTCCAAAGCTTTACATATCGCTTCTAATGTTGAAAAACGAACCGCTTTTGCTTTCCCATTTTTCAAAATAGAAAGATTCGCCATCGTAATTCCAACCTTCTCCGAAAGCTCCGTTACACTCATTTTTCGTTTTGCTAACATGACGTCAATATTAATAATGATTGTCATATCCGCCACCTCAGACCGTCAAATCATTTTCTGATTTTATGTTAATTGCCTCTTGTAGAAGTCGTTGGAGGATAGCAGCAAAAACGGCGATAACGAGCGAAGCAAAAACGATAATGAGTCCCACTAACCCAATAGGAGGGTCCATTTTTTTCGCTATAAAATGAAAAAGTGGCAAACTTAATACATACAAACCACTGATTGTAATTGCACAGCGCTTTATATTCTTTAACGCCTTTACTGATAATTCCGAGAACGCTGTGTTCTCATCAATGTACTGTAAAAGATTGAAAGCCTGATAAAGAGCAACGTAAAAAGGCACAGCTGCTACATACATTACAATTAAAACAAGATATTTTATCGGAGCAATGTTAGGATACAAATTCGCTGTGAAATCCGCCATTTCCGGCACTAAAAATATGCATAAAGCAAGCACTGAAATTCCAGCAAGAAAAATAATTACTTTTAAGAACATTGTTGAACTTCGTTTAAGATTCATTTACAATACCTCACTTATTTAATGGCAACATAATTTTATCACAACATTTATTGTTTAACAATAAATAAATATCGTTTTATTTTCGTCATGTTTTTTAATTTAGGCAAAAATAAAAAAGAATTTCTCATTACAAAGAAATTCTTTTTCTTGAAAATGTCTCTTTCAACTTAATTTTTTAAAACGTTAATTCGTAATGGAAATAACGATTATCTCTCAAATAACCATTTTCAGCGTATAATCGTTGTGCTGATAAATTATCAATCTCCGTTTGCAGCTTTACACCTTTTGCTCCATTTTCTAATGCGTATTCTTTAGCAGCTTCTAATAATTTTTTACCTGTTCCGGCTCCACGCTTCGCCGCTTGTACAAATAAATCATTTAAAATCCATAATTCTTTCATTGAAATAGAAGAAAATGATGGGTATAGTTGCGTGAACCCAATATATTCGCCGTCTTCAACTGCTACGAAAATAACGGACTCTTTTTTCTCAATTCTATTTCGTAAAAATACTTTTGCCCCTTCTAAATCAGAATCTTGCCTATAAAACATGCGATAGTTATTAAAAACTGATGCTAGTCCATCTAAATCTGCAATTGTTGCCTCATATATTCTCATTTTACTCCATTCCCCTTCCAATACTGTCTCATTATATCCGTTGCCCATTTAGGCTGGTGTATTTCTTCTGTCGGCATAAACTCTTTCATTATTGGTTTTATATCCAATATAGGAGTGCCATCAATAGCATCTAATCCCTCAACAATAATTGATTTACCTTCTCTTTTGATCACCTTTACAATTGTTACACCTATGCGATTTGGGCGATTTTTCCCGCGCTGTGCAAAAATACCTACTTCAGGATAATCCTTATTATTTCTAGGATGTCTAGCAAAATACTGAATTTGCTCGTCAGTTACTTTATGAAAATAAAAAACAACTTCAATATGAGAAAAATCTTCAACCCCTTGTATACTCTCTTCTGCATACATTTCAGTTAAAGTTATACGAGATCTTACTTCTCCCCACTCATCATCTTTTATTTCCTTTCTTTCATTATGTACAAATGCGATTGGTTGAACTGAAAACATACGCATTCCCCCTTAAATGTAACCACTTACATTATAAAATATTTTCTGAATGTTTTCCAGATATACGAATAAAGTTTACATAATATAATTATACTCTATCTAGAGCTACCTTGACTGCTTCAATTGCATGTATATGAGTTGTATCAAATATCGGGACAGATACGTTTTCTTGCTTTATTAATAACCCTATTTCTGTACAACCTAATATGATTCCCTGTGCTCCTTTTTGCACTAACTCTTCGATGACTCTTTTATAATATTCTCTAGATTGAGATACTATTTTTCCTAAACATAATTCTGTATATATTACTTTATTTATTTCTTTTCTATTTTTTTCTGATGGTACTATTACTTTTATATCATGCTCTTCAATACGTGACTTATAGAAATCTTGCTCCATTGTATATTTAGTTCCAAGCAGACCAACCTTTTGAATGTCTTTTCTTTTAATTTCTTTTGCAGTTGCATCAGCAATATGTAAGACTGGAATATCAATTTTGGCCTTTATTTTTCCAACTACCTTATGCATTGTATTTGTACAAATGATTATAAAGTCTGCTCCTCCCTTTTGTAATGAATATGCCGCATTCCCTAGAATTTCTCCAGCACCATCCCAATCTCCGCTAGACTGACATCGTTCAATCTCTTCAAAATCCACACTATTAATCAAACATTTTGCTGAATGTAGCCCTCCTAATCTCTCTTTTATTTCTTCATTAATAATTCGATAATATTCAGAAGTTGATTCCCAACTCATACCACCTATAAGACCTATCGTTTTCATATAAACACCTACCTAAACTTTTTTTATAAAACTAATAACAACATTTTATTATGTATATTATACACAATAAAATGT
>NZ_JBNLYC010000078.1:0-20745 GCF_050172015.1 Bacillus sp. GMa5/1
GATTTTGTAAGGGAAAGGAACTGTGTATGAATAAGCAAAGAATTTATAGTATAGTAGCAATTCTGCTATTTGTTGTAGGTGGCGTGTTAATTGGAAAGCCATTTTATGATGGATATCAGGCTGAAAAGAAACAGACTGAAAATGTGCAGGCTGTTCAAAAGATGGATTATGAAAAGCATGAGACGGAATTTGTAGATGCTTCCAAAATTAATCAACCAGACTTGGCGGAAGTAGCGAATGCATCATTAGATAAGAAACAAGTAATTGGTCGTATTTCGATTCCAAGTGTTTCAGTAGAACTGCCTGTTTTAAAAGCTTCTACTGAAAAAAACTTATTATCAGGTGCAGCGACAGTAAAAGAGAATCAAGTTATGGGAAAAGGAAATTACGCATTAGCAGGACATAATATGTCTAAAAAAGGTGTTTTATTTAGTGATATAGCTTCTTTGAAAAAAGGCGATAAAATTTATTTGTATGACAATGAAAATGAATATGAGTATGCGGTTACTGGTGTATCTGAAGTGACTCCTGATAAGTGGGAAGTTGTAGAGGATCATGGGAAAGATGAGATAACGCTTATTACATGTGTATCTGTAAAGGACAATTCTAAGCGTTATGTTGTTGCTGGTGATTTAGTAGGAACGAAGGCGAAGAAGTAAAAAAGAAGGGGAACTCTTTAAAGAGTTCCCCTTCTTTTTTACTAATGTTGAGAAATAATAGAATATTTCGGTTTGTATTTAATTATTCTTCTATTTATGTATAATAAATTTAGAATTCTATATTTTGGGAGGAACAAGAGTGAGACAACAGGTGAAGAAACTTCTTTTAACAACGAGTATAGCGTTATTGGTAGCTCCAATTTCAGCTTATGCGCATCCAGGGCGTACAGATGCTAATGGCGGACATACGTGTCGTACAAATTGTGAGAAGTGGGGATTACAGTACGGGGAATATCATTATCACAATAAACCAGCTTCTAGTAGTGGCGCAACGAGCCCAGCTCCTAGTCAGAATAATAATAGTGCTGTAGAAGCTGAGAGACAAGCAGAAGCACAGCGCAATACTGAGGCTGAAAAACAACGTGCTGCAGAAGCACAGCGTAAAGCTGAAGAAGAGAGACAACGTGTAGCCGAGGAACAAAGAAAAGCTGAAGAGGCACGTAAGCAAGAGGAAGCGCAGCGCCAAGCTGATATGGAAAAAGGTCAACTTGAAGGTCAAAAGAATGGAGAAACTGATTTTAAAGCAGGAAAAAATGATGCAGAAGTGCATGTAGCTGGAAAATCTGATGCATATAAACAAGCGTTTAAAGCGACTTATGTAGCCGCATGGTCTTTAGAAGAGCAGAAGAAAACGCATTTTGAAAAAGGAAAAGAACAAGGTTTAGCACAAGAGACAATGGACGATAGTCAAGTTGCTCCAGAGTTTAAGGTAAACTTTGCAGACGGATTCAAAGTAGGGAATAAAGAAAGAACAGAAAAAATTGAAAAAGAGCAAGCTAAATTAGGGGAAAAGACAGGGAAAGAACTAGCTGAAAAGAATCCTGGAAATAGAGAGAAAGAAGTATACGTGAAGGCATATGAAACAGCGTATGAAAAAGGCTATAAGTCTACAAAAAAGGCAGTAGAAAAGGCTGGCTATAAGTATGCATTTGAAAACTATGATTTAAAAGTTCCTGCTAAGTATGAACGAAATGAATTGTTAAAGAAATGGTTTACTGAAGGATTTAAATCGAATAAAAAAGCAGCGGAAATTCGAGAAGAAGGGTATAAAAAAGGAGACAGCTGGTTCTCATTCTTCTATAAGAGTTTCGTACCAAGTGAATATAAAGAACATAAAGAGCTGTACGAACAAGCAATAGAAAAAGGTAAAACAGCATAAAAAAGATGAGGAGAAATTCCTCATCTTTTTTAATCCATCCATTTCACTAATTTCTTAGAAATTAATAATAAAACACAGCCTAATACAATTGCTACAGCGCCAATAACTGTGAATACTTCAGCGTATCCAAGTGAAGTTGTGAAGCTTGCAAGTTGTCCGCCTAAAATGTTGGCGATACCTGAACTTGCTAGCCATACACCCATTAATAAAGATGCTAATTTTACCGGAGCAAGCGCACTAACCATTGATAGTCCGACAGGTGATAAGAATAGCTCACCTAACGTATGGAAAAGATACGTAAAGACGATAAACAGTAAGTTTGCTTTTTCTGTAATGTTATGTTCATCACTACCTGTTTTTAATGTAGCGATAACGAGAATGATATAACCGATACCGAGTAAGATCATACCAAGTCCCATTTTAGTTGGGATTTTTAAATCACCCTGCTTGCGAGTTGCAAGTTTTGCCCATAATGCAGAAATGACTGGAGCAAGTAAAATAATAAATAATGGATTGACCGATTGGAACCAAGATGTTGGAACTTCCCATCCGAACACAGAGCGGTCTACAAATTTGTTTGTATATAATGTTAATGAGCTACCAGCTTGTTCAAAGCCAGCCCAGAAGAAGACAACGAAGCATGTTAAAATGACGATAACTGCGGTACGTTGTTTTTCTTTTTTTGTTAACGGTGTATCTCCTACCGATGGTTGTCCAGCAGCTGTTTGTAAATCACGAGTTGGTTTTTTACCGATATTACCAAGGAAGCGATTTGATAGTGTTGTAAATAAAATTTGTCCAATGATCATTCCGATTGAAGCGGCTAAGAAACCGTAACGGAATCCGTAATGTACAACGCCATCAACTGTTGTTTTGAATAAATTTTCTGATAAAAATCCGCAAACGAGTGGAGCTAAAAATGACCCGACGTTAATACCCATATAGAAAATGGTAAATGCACTATCACGTTTTGGATCGTTCTCTTCGTATAATTCTCCAACCAGTGTAGAGATGTTCGGTTTGAAGAATCCGTTACCTATAATAATAAGCGCTAATCCGAGGTATAGGCCTAATTGGTTTTGCAAGGCAAATAGTGTAAGGTTACCGATTGCCATTGTTATACCACCAATTGTGATTGCTTTTCGTCTACCTAGAAAACGGTCTGTTAAGTAGCCACCAATCATTGGTGTGAAATAACAGGCTCCAGTATAAAATCCGTAAATAGAGAGTGCCCATGCGGGACTAAACCCAAGACCACCGCTTACTAAAGCTGTCGTTAAATATAATGTTAATAATCCTCGTAATCCATAGTAACTAAATCTTTCCCACATTTCTGTAAAGAAGAGTAAGTATAAACCTGGAGGATGTTTCTTTTTTCTTTGTTGTTCTCTTTCTAGTTGTATCGCTGATTCCATGTTATTTTCCTCCTGACACAAACAAAAACAAAGTTAATAATTTTGTACATTTAATATTTTACCTTATTAACTATTATAAGTCAATAAAGGTTGATTTTTCAGAAGAAATTGGAAAAGAGGAATAGCTATAGAATGGGTGTTTCTTTTGTGATAGACTATGGACTATGTTTTCTTTGTAAGGAAGCGGGTTATTGTACTTTTTATATGTGAAATTGATTTCATAAAAGATGAAATTAAAGAAGGAGAAAGAAATGAAATTGTTACAGAAAAAAGAAATTTTACTTATTAGCCTTATGTTATTCTCTATGTTCTTTGGAGCAGGGAATCTGATATTTCCACCTTTCCTTGGATATGAAGCAGGAGAACATGTTTGGATTTCATTAGTAGGATTTATTATATCAGCAACAGGTCTTCCTATATTAGGTGTTATCTCCATTGCAAAAGCAGGAAGTTTTCAAACGTTAGCGGGTAGGGTTCATTCTTCATTTGCAATTATTTTTCCATGTATCGTGTATGTATTTATTGGACCTGGGCTTGGTATACCACGTGCGGGAAGTTTAGCTTTTGAAATGGGGCCAGGTCAGTTATTCCCTGAAGCAGGAAACGGATTATTGTTGTTTTACACAGTTATTTTCTTTAGTATTGTTTACTGGTTAAGTTTATCCCCATCTAAATTAATGGGGTTGTTTGGAAAAGTCTTGACGCCGTTATTATTATGTATGATTGCACTCATTTTTATAAAGAGTATGTTTACAACGGTAGGAGATATGAAAGAACCAATAGGGAACTATGGACAAGCTCCTATGTTTCAAGGGTTTTTAGATGGATATTTAACAATGGATGCGTTAGCTGCTTTAATCTTTGGAATTGTTATTGCAAATGCATTACGTGCAAAGGGTATTGAAGATGATAAAGGTTTAGCGAAATATATGAGTATTGCTGGCATTGGGGCAGGATTATTATTATCGATTATTTATGTCATCCTTGGATATGTGGGGGCAATTAGTGGCTCATTAGGAACATTCGATAACGGTGCGAAAGTGTTAGCACAAGTTATGATTACATTATTTGGACAGGGCGGAGTCGTTTTATTAGGTCTTATTTTTACTATCGCGTGTTTATGTGTTTCAATTGGACTTGTTACGTCTTGTAGTCAATTTTTTGCGAGTGCATTTCCGAAAGTATCTTATAAATTGTGGGCATTTATAGTAAGCGTTGTTAGTATGATTTTAGCTAATTTAGGGTTAACGCAAATTTTAAAAGTATCAGTACCAATTCTTGGATTTATTTATCCAATTGCGTTAACGCTTATTATTCTAGGGTTATTCCATCAGTATATTGGAAAGTATGCATACGTATATGCAGTAACTGTTTTGGTTGTAGCGATATTTAGTGCAATTGATATTTTAAATAAAAATGTAATGATGAATCAGTGGACGTCAGCATTAAAATACATCCCGTTTTATACAGAAGGTGTTGGGTGGATTGTTCCAGCTATTGTAGGCATGTGTCTTGGTTTTATCGTTAGCATTTTTCTAAATAAGAATAAATGAGTAAAAAGGTGTTTTCCTATTTTGGGAAGACACCTTTCTTTTTTTGGAAAAATACTATTGAAAATGAATAGACTAAGAGTATGATAAAGATAATTGGTAATATATAGGTTTAATGAGAGTTACGAATAAGGGGGGAGCGTATGAAGAAGGATTTGGATAAGAAAATAGAAGCACTCGAAACGGCAATTGAAACAATTCAAGAAGCACTTGCTGAATTAAAAGTAAAGCAAAGGGAAATAGAAGTAGAAAACGCTCAGCAACGTGTTAGTAAGAACAAGAAAGAATATATTGAAACGATAATGGAGGAAAAGCCAAAAGAAGAAATAGTTAAGATAAAAGAGCCTTTGCAAGAACGTCAGGTAAAACAAGTAGATATATCTGCTTTTAAACCAGAGCCATTTAATATTATTAAGTTTTGTCAAACATGGTTACCGCGTGTATTTGTCGGTATTATGTTGCTTGGAGTGATCTGGTTATTTAAAGCAGGGGTAGATGCTGGCTTATTAACACCAGCGATACGAATTGTGTTTGGTATCGTATTATCTATCGGATTGTATTATATAGGAGATATTCAAATTAAAAGAGAGCGGCAGGCGTTAGGGTTAGTATTAGCTGGAGGAAGTATTACCGGGATTGTTCTAACAACGTTTGCAGCACATTATTTATATGGATTTATTCCGGCAAGTGTCGCGTTTCTCTGTAATATTGCATGGGTTATTTTAGGTATTTATTTAGCGAAAAGATATCAATCGGAATATCTCACTATTTTCGTAGCGGTCGGAGCGTTCTTCGTACCATTCTTGTTAAATAGTACGACTCCTAATCCTTATATTTTCTTTGGATATGAGACAGTATTAACACTTAGTTTATTATGGTATGCGTTGAAAAATCGTTATAAATACTTATATATGATTTCTTACGCTGTTGCTGCCATTGTCCTTTTCGTTTTCTTTGCTGTTATGTCAATGTTAGTAGAGAACTTGCAAATACAGTTAACGATTGTATATGGTTTGATTCATTTACTATTATTTTGGCATATGTTTACGGAGAGAAGTTTTATATTAGAACCACGTTTGGCGATATTTAGTGCAAATGCAGTGTTCTTTATACTAGCTATTTCAAAAATACCTGATTTTACAACATGGGGATTAATTATTAGTGCAATCGTGCATGCCGCTATGTTCGTATTTGAATATAGGAAAAATAGACATTCTACATTTACAAATCTCTTATTTGGTTTCGTAATGGGAGCATTTAGTTTAGCAATTTTATATGAGTATAGTTTAGTGAATGCAGCGATTGTACTATTATTACAAGGTTTCCTCGGCATGGTCACTTCTATTAAAGTAAAACAACAGATAAAATTGTATGTTAGTGCGACGGTTTACGCAATTGGAATGATACAGACTATTTTTAGCCCGTTTGATCAATTTATTTCGGCAGGCTTTGTTGCTCATCTTATTTTAATAGGAACGTTCTATTATTGCATGAGAGAAGCGAAAGAAGTATTAGCGAGCTTCGGCAAATATATGTATTCTATAGTGCTCTATTGGTTTATGATAATTGTATTTATTACAATTACGAGAATCGGTGAAGTTTTATCTACAGATGGAAGCGTAATTAGTGTATCAGTATCGTTATTATGGATGGTATATGCATTATTTGCGGTTTGGTTTGGAAGAAATAGAAATATGAATGAAATATTATATGCTGGTTTAGTCGTTTTAGTCGTAACGGTAGGGAAGTTATTCTTACTTGACTTACCAGAGGTATCGATGATGATTAGGGCAGTGTTATTCCTAATCGTCGGTAGTATAGGTATCGTTATTTCAAGAATGTTTTTCTCGAAGGAAGAGAAGTGAGAAGAAGGCAATCCATGTATGGATTGCCTTTTTTATTATTTCTTATTAATTGTTACAGTTTCATTATATTTCGTTGTTGTATTTTGGCGTAGACGAAGCGTTGCTTGTCCAATTGTATTTGAATCAATCTGTACATTTACAACTTTCTCAGCAGAGCCTAAGCTGTTTGTTGTGAAAGAAAATGCACTACTATATCCAAAAGTAGATGGCCAAGTGCCGTTTGCATTTTGTACTTTAGCCACTTGTGTTCCTCCAGTAGTGAAGATACCTAAAGAATAGTTGTTATAAGTTGTATTAGGTAGTAAGTTGTTTACTTGAATCTTCATTTGGAAAATTTCATTGTTTGGTAGAATGCTAGGGTGTGTAACGACGTAGTCGCTTGTTGTTACCGCACCATTATAACCGTATGAACCTGGTTTGAAAGTATTTGTATTAAACCATTGATAACCTGCATTTGGTGCACCCCAAGGTTCAGGTTGTGGTTCTGTTGATAAGCTTGGCTGTTCAAATGTCTGTAGAGCTGTAGGTGAATCAAGTTGTAAACCATTTACTTGATCTAAACTTGTAAATGTCTCTTTATTCGATAACCAATTTACGATGTTTTCTAATAAGATAGCATCGTTTTCTTCTTTATAACCATCGTAAGTTTTCTTTGTTTGGCCAGAATCTTCACGAACGTACTTTGGCGTAGCATCTTCAACAGGAGAAGAGTCACCAATAAAGGCAGCTTTTCCAAGTCCTACTTTTGCAATTGCAGCATATGGGCCTTCTGCAATACCACCGCCATTATAAACGCCACTATCAACAGCGTTATTCCATTTTGATGGATTTTCTGGAAGGTAAACAAGTCCTTTTGCTAGTTTTGGGTTTGTAATTGCTAGAGTAGAACCAGCATGCATTGCTACAGACGAAACACCTTTTGTAATTCCGAAAGATTGTTCAGGTGATACAATTGTTTTCGCTGAAACATCACCAAGTGCATTGTAGCGGAAGCGAATACCGAAGTTGTCAGAGAGCCAATCAGAGCTTTCTACTCCTTGCATAGCTTGTGAATTTGCTTCTTCATTAGACATTCCTTTTGCTGGATTATCCCAAGCACCGCGTCTATATCCATTAAATACTTCAGAAGAGTCCCAGCGATTTTTATTACGATCTGCATTGTAATGATCAGCAATAAAGAAGATACTACCACCATTTTTTACATATTGTAACATAGCGTCCTGCTCAGATTTTTTGTAAGGAATATTAGCTTCTGGAACGATAAATACATTGTAATCTTTTAAATCTTCGTACGTAATAGGTGTTGATTTACGAAGTTCCTTTACGTGATATCCGTTTTTTGCAATGCCGTTTCCGAAGTCAGAAAAGCCGCCGTCAATAACCCAGTCAGCTGTCCCAGCAGTTTGACCGTGTGTATTATCAAATAATACTTTCTTCCCATTGTTTTGATTTACAACTTTTGCAGCAATTTCAGGAGCTGGGTCTACAGAGCTTTCGGCATAAGTAGACGGTATGAACGAGGTCCCTATACTTAGTGTAATTGCTGTTGCTAAAGAAAATGTAATCCATTTTTTATTCTTCATAGAAGAATCCCCCTAATAATAAATATATGTGCTTTAATAATGTAATTTATTTTTCTGTAAAAATAAAGACGGAAAACATAAAAAATATTAAAAAATTGTAAAAATACCGTGAATTTTGTTGAGAAATATTTATATAGATATAAAAACATCCCTTCCAAGTAATAAGGAAGGGATGTTTTGCTTAACTAATTTTTGAGTTAGGTGTTTCATCAATCTTATGAAACCCTTTCATGTAATATACGATTGCTAAGCCGATAAGCCAAATTGGGCCGACAATCAATGCAATTCGTGTATCTTCTGAATACGCCATTATACATAAGACTAGTGCAAGGAAGGCAAGTGAGAAATATGAGCTTAATGGGTATAAAGGCATTTTATATGATAACTTTTGTTTATTTTGAGTAGGCAAGCTTTTACGGAATTTAATTTGAGCGACTAATATAATGCCCCAAGTCCAAATTGCACCGAAAGTTGAAATGCTAGTAAGCCATGTAAATACCTTTGCAGGTACAAGATAGTTTAATATAACACCAATTAGTAAAACGATAGCAGTTGCTACAATTCCTTGGCTTGGAATGCCATTTTTATTTAAACGACCAAATCTTTCAGGAGCTTTTTTCTGCTGAGCTAATGTATATAGCATACGGCCTGTACTAAATAAACCACCGTTACAAGAAGAAAGAGCTGCTGTTAATACGACAAAGTTAATAATACCTGCTGCTTTTGCGATACCAATTTGCTGGAATGTTAATACGAATGGACTGCCTTTCTCACCAAGTTCGTTCCATGGATAAATTGCCATCATAACGAATAATGCCCCAACGTAAAAGAGTAGAATTCTCCAAAATACGTTATCAATTGCCTTTGCGAGTGTTTTCTTCGGATTTTGAGCCTCACCAGCTGTAACACCGATTAATTCAACGCCTAAATAAGCGAATAGTACCATCTGCATGGAGAGTAGTAACCCAGAAAATCCATTTGGGAACCAGCCACCATGTGACCAAAGATTTGAAATACCAGTAGCGATACCACCGTTTCCGAATCCGAATAAAATAATACCAGCTCCGACTACTATCATACAGATAATTGTGACAATTTTAATGAGAGCAAACCAAAACTCAAGTTCTCCAAATACTTTTACCGATAAGAAGTTAAAAGCGCTCATTAATAATAGAGCAAGTAATGCCCAAGTCCAGCGCGGGATATCAGGGAACCAGTACTGCATGTAAATGCCAGCTGCTGTAATTTCAGCCATACAAGTAACAACCCATAAGAACCAGTAATTCCAACCAGTAATATAACCAGCGAGTGGTCCAATATAATCATATGCATATTTACTAAAAGAACCAGCAACAGGTTGTTCAATTGCCATTTCCCCAAGCGCTCGCATAATGAAAAAAATAACGAGACCGGCAATCATATAGCCTAGCAAAATAGAAGGACCTGCTAGTTTAATGGCGGAAGCGGATCCTAAAAATAGCCCAACGCCAATAGCTGAGCCCAGTGACATTAAAGTAATATGTCGTTCTTTTAAACCACGATTTAAAGTTCCAGATTTGTTTGTGTGCTGCATAAGAAGAATCCCCCTTGTAGAGTGAACGATATTTGAATGCGTTTACTAAATATTTAACTATTTCAAATTATAAAACATTTCTATCTGTTATGCTACAAAAATAATCATAATGAACTGTACTACATCTGTACTTGTCAGACTTAAACTTAAAATTCGAACTATTAGGGAATATATTGACCCTTCTTTTTATTGATTGTTAAGATTAAGTATTATATTTTCTCGCATACTAGTAAGAAAAAGAATGTGTGATAATAATTCAGGTGTAGGAAGGGTACATAAGCATGTTTCAATTACAAAAATATAACACTTCTGTGAAGCAAGAGTTTTTAGCTGGCATCACAACTTTTTTTACATTTGCGTATATTCTTGTCATCAATCCAAAAATATTATCTGATGCAGGTGTACCATTTGACCAAGCGTTTACAGCAACAATTATTGCAACCGTTGTTGGAACAGTAGGTATGGCGATTTTCGCGAATTACCCGATTGTTATTGCTCCAGCTATGGGAATGAATGCATATTTTGCTTATTCTGTTGTACAGAAGGCAGAAGGGATTACATATGTAGTTGCCTTTTCAGCTGTATTTGTAACGGGGATTATTTTTCTTTTATTATCTTTTACTTCGTTTAGGCAAAAGTTAATTTTAGCAATTCCTGATAGTTTAAAGCATGCAATTGCAGGTGGAATTGGACTATTTATTGCTTTTATTGGATTGCGCCTTTCTGGAATTATCGTGGGTCATCCGTCTAATTTAGTTACGATTGGTGATTTTCATTCTCCAGCTGTTATTTTAACTTTAATTGGTTTAATATTAGCGGCGGTATTAATGACATTGCGTGTGAGCGGTGCATTATTTATTAGTATGATTGTGACAGGAATTATTGCCTTCTTTACAGGGCAATTGAAGTTTGCTGATAAAATTGTGGCGATGCCTCATTTACCAGAGGGTATCATCGTTTCAAACCCAATCAATGCCTTTTCAGATGTAATTGAATACGGATTATACGGCGTTGTATTTTCATTTTTACTTGTACTTTTATTCGATACAACAGGTGCATTACTCGGTTTAATTAAACAAGCAGGTTTAATTACAGACAATACAGAGAAGCGTTTTGGTAAAGCGTTTATTGCAGATGCAATTGGCGGGACTACAGGTTCTATCTTTGGAACAAGCCCAACAGCAGCGACGATTGAATCGTCAGCAGGTATTGCTGCAGGTGGTAAAACTGGATTAACAGGGATTGTAGTTGTTGGTCTAACAATTATAACGGCATTTTTTAGTCCTGTTATTGCTTCTTTATCAAGTGTAGCCGCTATTACAGCTCCTTCATTAATTATAGTAGGTAGTTTAATGGCACAAAGCATTCGAGATATTAATTGGAATGAATTTGAAGATGCGTTACCAGCATTTTTAATTTTTATAGGTATTCCGTTAACATCTAGTATTGCAAATGGAATCGCAATTGGATTTTTAGTATATCCAGTCTTGAAAATTGTGAAGGGTAAAGGGATGGAAGTACATCCATTACTATACTTATTTGCATTCTTATTTGGATGTCATTTATTCTTATAATATAAATATAGGAGAGGGCCTTCTTATGGGAGGCTCCCTTTTTGTGTATAATAAAGTGAAACTATAGGCAGTAGGGGATATCCTCACTGTGTATTAGCCCGCACCAATTGGGATAAGGTGAAAACTTAATTGGTTTCGTAAAATATAAATTATATAATGCAATATATATGTTACAATAAAGGTGGAGGAGGAACATGAATGGCTGTAAGTAAAATAAAAGTCGCGCGTGTTCAGTTAGATTTAACACAGCAACAATTAGCAGAAAAAGTAGGCGTTACAAGGCAAACGATTAGTTTAATTGAGAAGGGGAAATACAATCCATCTTTAGATTTATGTTTAAAAATTTGTTATGCAGTAGATAAAACGTTGAATGATTTGTTTTGGGAGGAAAAGGAGTGGTAGGATGAAAATCGTGAAAGATGAACGTTTAATGATTGAAGGGTTAAAACATATTAGATTAGCTTTCATCTTACAAAATATCGTCATACTAGCTATCGTCTTTTACCGCTATGTCTTGCAAGGGGCAGGATATGAAAGTGTTTCGGATTTATTAATGGTATTTATGGGCGGGATAATAATTATTAACTTTTTAAATCTGAAAAATTCAGTGGAAGTGTATGAGCATACGGGCGGAGTGTCGCGTCGTTATTTTATGAAGCTATTATTCATTCCGGTGGGTATTATTATTGGGATTTTAGCTATTTGTATCGTTGTAACACCAGATATTTCGATAAAGGAAATTAGTATGACAGGACTTATTATGTTTGCTTGTTTTTTAGTTCCTAGTTTGTTTATATACATATATATGAAAAAAATAAAAAGAGAAGATTGAAATATAAGAAAGGCTTTCCCGTATTGAGGAAAGCTTTTCTTATATCTTTTTATACAAAACTTTATGAAGGCCAATTGGTTCAATTTCAAAAATTTCACCATGCTCCTGAAAGCCTAATCGCTTGTAATAGTCAGCTACAGTAATTCGGCCATTACACCATAACATATTTGCTTGACGCTCTTGTAAGATTTGTTCTGCATTCTGAATTAAGGAGCTTCCAGCGTGGTTGTTTCGAAACTCAGGTAATGTGGCCATTCCTCGTAGACGATAATGAATACCGGCTGGTAGGTCAGGGTATATTTCTTTTGAGAAGGAAGCGATACTAATTAGTTCATCGTTTATAAATGCGCCTAAGTGGAAGGTGTCTGTTTCATAATCGGAAGGATATTTACAATCTGCTAATGTTTGATTGGGGCGTAAAATTTTTTGACGTAATACGTAAGTTTCAGATCCCTCAATATTTTTCACGATAATCATATTAACATCCTTTCTTATAAGGCCTTTTCTGTTAATTGTATAAAGAAATAAGCAGGTGCGGCGAGAAGTCCGAGTATGCTAGCAGTTCCGAGAAGGAGTGAAAGTAGGAGGCAAGAATATTTTATTCCATTCGATTTTTTCCATCCGTAACTACAAATCTCAATACTAACACCGATGAGAATAATGGCAACGAGTATTTCTGCTAATAATAAAAGAGCTAAAGTTACAATAGACATAATGTGATCCATCCTCATAATATGTGATAGTAACATTTTACCATATGAAGTTAAAAAAATGCCCCTCAATTATGTGAGGGGCATTTTTTTACTCTAATATGTTTTTTAGTGTATCGATATGTTCTTTTGAACCTGTTACAAGTAATGTGTCACCGTGTTGTAGTCTTGTATCACCATGTGGTATTAATGCTTTGTTACCGCGGTAGATTTGAATGACAAGTACATCACCTAAAAACGGGAGGCGGCGAAGCGCAACGCCGTTATATTTATTGCTGCGCAGTTCAACTTCACGTACTGTTTCGTTTGCTGTTGTAATTAAGCGAACGAGACTAGGTTTATCAATAAGTGCACGTAATAAAATACGTGTAGAGTTAATTGTTGAGAATACAGCGATATGTTCTTGCGTTGCTTTTTCTTGTAGAAGTGGATCTTCTACACTTGCAATAACATGTTCAACACCTAGCTCTTTTGCATGTTCTGCCAATAATAAGTTTTGTTCATCATCGCTTGTTGCAACAACGACGCGATCTGCATCAAATGCTGTTTGTTCAGTTAATGATGCGATTGTGATGTCATCTAATTTCACGATAGGGAAGTCATGTGATTTCGCTTCTTCATCATTTATTTTGTTTTGACGCATCATATATAGCGTTACGTCATAATCTTCTCGTTTTAAATCTAGTGATAACGGAAGGGTAATTCTGCTCGCGCCAATAATAGCTACTTTTGGTTTTGGTGTTTCTACTTTTGGGAACATTTTTTTAAACAATATAGGTGCAAAAATACAAGTAATAACTGCGCTTAAAATAAGAGAGGCAGATAAACTTGGACTGATGATCTCCAGTTTTTCACCAATTTGTGCAGCCGCAATAACTAAAGAAAGTGTCGATGTTAATAAGATTGCACTTCCAAGTACGATATTACGTGGATACCATTTTCTTAAGACGAGTGATGGTAAGAGTTTCGAAATAAAGAGTCCTACAATTAAGATTGGAATCATTAGCATGCTAGAAGGTTCTTTGAAAATAGACCACACCTCTAGATTTACACCAACCATTACGAAGAAAATAGGGATGAAGAAACCATAGCCGATAGAATCAAGTTTTTCCACCATATCTTCATTTGGTGATAATAACGATACAAGTACACCTGCTAAGAAGGCACCTAAAATATTTTCTGCTCCAACAGATTCCGATAACCCAACTAAGATTAAAATGAGTGCAAAAACAGCTCGTGTATCAATTTGTACACTACCAGCTTTTAAACTATCTAAGTATGGAATGTTTTTAAAGCGTTTTGCAATAAAGTAAATGACAATACCGGCACCGAATAGAATAAGTAAGAGCCACATACTTTGACCGCTTTCGGAATTTAATCCGACGAAAACAGCGAGTAAAATCATTGTAACTAAGTCTGCGATAACAGCAACTAATAAAATGATTTGTCCGATTGCAGTTTTTCCTAGGTTGTTTTCTTTTAATGTTGGTACAACAACACCTAAAGAAATAGTTGAAATAATTAAAGTCATGAACATTGCATTATCTACAAATCCTAGCCATACGAATAGTAATGATAGGGCATAAGATAAGATGAAAATAAATAAGAAGATAATGCTTGCTACTTGAAATGTATTTGGCTCGTTTGTCGTATTTTTTTTCCCTTTTTGTTTAAAGATAGAAAAATCAATTTCTAAACCGCTTAAGAACATGAGGAAGATAAATCCTAATGTTGATAAAACTTGAAGCCATATATCTGGCTCAATAATATTAAACCCACTTTTACCTACAAAGATTCCTGCAATAATTTCTGCAACGACAACAGGAAGTGCTTTTAATTTAAAGCGTTGTAACAAAAGGGGAACGAAAAACGCGATTGCAACGACAACCATAAGTGATAGAACAGAAGTATGATGTTCCATTGCGTTCTCTCCCTTCAAATAAATATAGTACCTATTTAGCCATATAATAGGTAGAAAAGCAACGCATATGGATTCGATTTCATAAAGAAAGATTTTTCTTAACATTTGTCATAATAAGTATATTTTTCATGATTCTGTTGTTAATTCCGTAATGTGGATGTAATAGGGGAGGGGATAAAAAAAAGACTGCTGAGGAATCTCAGCAGTCTTTTTCATGTACATTACATTGAGAAGAAGATCCATACAGTTAAACCAACTGTTGCAGTTGCAACGAAGAAACTGTATATCATTGTAAGAATTTGAACTCTTCCTTCTCCTTCTTTTAAATGCATGAACATAATTAATTGTAACAATGCTTGCGCAACAGCCATTATGATAATAGTTGTTAAGACTGTTGAAAGTGGCAATGTTGTGTAAAGTGCCACGTATAACGCTAGAAACGTTAATGCAAGCGATAAAATAAATCCGAAAACGTGTGACCAAGGGAATCCGCTATGCGCATGCCCGTTTGCTTGATTGTTGTTTTGAGCCATTTACGCCACCATCCCGTTCAAGTAAACTAGTGTGTAAATAAAGACCCAAACTAGATCAAGGAAATGCCAGTATAAGCTGATAATGAATACTTTACGAGCTGTAACTGGTGTTAAACCTCGTTTTAAAATTTGGATAATAACACAAGTTGCCCAAATGATACCGCCTGTTACGTGAGCTCCGTGCGTTCCAAGAAGAACGAAGAATCCAGATAAGAAAGCACTTGTTTGAATTGTTGCGCCTTCACCAATGTACATAATGAACTCTTCGATCTCAAAGAATAGGAAACCTGCACCTAAAAGTAATGTAAGGACGAACCATCCAAGCATCGCTTTTTGGTTATGCTTACGCATTTCATGAATTACGATACCGCATGTAAAACTACTTGTTAAAAGTAGTAATGTTTGAATTAAAAGCGTTTTAAGTTCAAACAATTGCGCTGGTGTTGGGCCATCTGCCGTACGACCAGCAAGGACTAGATAAGAGGCGAAAAGTGTTGCGAACAGCATAATTTCAGCCCCAAGAAAAATCCAGAATCCTAGGATATTCAATCTGCTTTGTTCGGATTGATATTCCAAAGGTAAGCTTTTATCTAAAGCCGCCATGTCATTTCACCTCTCATGCTATATGTTCTGTTTTTTTAATTTCATCAACACTGATATAGTAACCTTCATCATAATCGAATGAACGATAGATTAAGCAAGCTAAAATACCAACTCCACCGATTGCTGCAAGCCAGAACCAGCTAAATACTAATGCGAAACCTGCAAGACCGAAGAATCCAGACGCAATAATAGGCACACCAGAGTTACTTGGCATGTGAATTGGTTTGATATCTTCTGCTGCTGGTGTAACTGTTTCTCCGCGTTTTTTCATGTACCAGAAAGCATCAGCTTCTTTAATTTCAGGAAGCTTCGCGAAGTTGTAATGTTGTACAGGAGAGTGAGTTGCCCATTCAAGTGTACGACCATCCCATGGATCTCCAGTTGTGTCACGTTCACCGTGACGTGCACTCCAAATTACGTTGTAGCAAAGAAGTAGGAAGCCGATACCCATCATTACCGCACCAACAGATGCGATTTGGTTTAGCCATCCCCATCCAAGACTTTCAGAGTAAGTGTACATACGACGAGTCATACCGTCTAAACCTAAGAAGTACATTGGGAAGAAACAGATGTTGAATCCGCTCATAAAGATCCAGAATGTCCATTTACCTAGGCGTTCATTTAACATATGACCAGTCATTTTTGGATACCAGAATGTGAATCCAGCAAGCATAGCGAATACTGTACCTGCGATTAATACGTAGTGGAAGTGAGCGATTAGGAAGTAGCTGTTATGGTACTGATAATCAGCTGCTGCCATACCAAGCATAACCCCTGTAACCCCACCGACTACGAAGTTTGGAATAAATGCCAATGACCAAAGCATTGGAACTGTAAAACGAATACGTCCTTTATACAGTGTAAACAACCAGTTAAAGATCTTAACACCGGTTGGAATCGAAATCGCCATTGTCGAAATCGAGAAGAATGAGTTAACTGCTGGACCTGCACCCATCGTGAAGAAGTGGTGAAGCCATACGACGAAACTTAGTAAAGAAATTGCAACCATTGAGTATACCATCGCACTGTAACCGAATAGACGTTTACGTGAGAATGTACTAATGATTTCAGAGAAAATACCGAATGCCGGTAAAATAACGATATATACTTCAGGGTGACCCCATACCCAGAACAGGTTGGCCCATAACATCGGCATACCGCCGCTCGCCATCGTAAAGAAGTGAGCATCGAATAGACGGTCAAATGTCATTAATGCAAGAGCAACTGTTAATACTGGGAAAGCGAAAATAATGATAATTGTTGTAATTAAGATTGACCAAGTAAACATTGGCATTCTCATTAAAGTCATACCAGGTGTACGCATTTTTAAGATAGTAACAAGGAAGTTAATACCGGTCATTAGCGTACCGAGACCTGAAATCTGTAATGCAATTGCGTAGTAGTTATTTCCTACGCCCGAAGTAAACTCTGTACCTGCCATTGGGAAGTAAGAAGTCCACCCAGCGTCTGGAGAACCACCAATTACGAAAGCGATGTTGAATAACATTGCTCCGACAAAGAATAACCAGAAACTTAAAGCATTTAAGAACGGATATGCAACGTCACGAGCACCAATTTGTAATGGTACTACAAGGTTCATTAATCCCATAACGAATGGCATTGCCATGAAAAGAATCATTACTGTACCATGTGTTGTAAAGATCCCGTTATAGTGTTCAGCGTTTAAATAAGTTGTTTCTGGGAATGTTAATTGTGCACGGATCATTAAACCATCCATACCACCACGGAATAACATGATAACCGCAGAAATAATATACATAGCTCCGATTTTTTTATGGTCAACAGTTGTTAACCATTCGTCCCAAAGCCATTTCCATTTTTTATACTTTGTTAGTACGAAAATGATTGCTAATGTCACAAGAACGATAGAAGCGTCTGCACCGTAAATAATCGGATCACCTGTGACAAAGAATTCATCAAGCTTCACTGTGTTCACTCCAATCTGTTGGAATTATAGCTATTATTTTTTGTTTTTGTAGTAGTTGTAATCACAATATTCAAGTGATTTTGGATCAACATAACTTAAGTGGTGACTAGAGAATGTCATACGACCAACTACACCAGGTTTAACAATTTCGTTGTACTTAGCTTCTGTTAGTTTAGGAGCAGTTTCTTGTACTTCTTTAACCCACTTGTCATATTTCTCTTTAGTTTTTGCTTCAACTTCGAACTCCATGTGAGTGAATCCTTCACCAGAGAAGTTCGCGCTACGGCCTAGGTAAGAACCTGGCTTATCAGCTTGTAAATAAAGGTCCATAATCATGCCATCCATTGTGTACTTCATACCACCAAGTTCTGGTACCCAGAAAGCATTCATTGGGCCGACAGAAGTCAGTTTGAATTGAATTGGTACACCAGCTGGGATGTTTAAATAGTTAACGGTTTCAATTTTTTCCTCTGGGTAACTGAATAACCATTTCCAGTTTGCAGATGTAACATAAATCTCCACTGGTTTAATATGTTCGGACTCTTTCGGAACCTCTTCCGAAGCATAAGTTGCTTTTACTGTTGGAATCGATAATGCGATAACGATAATAACAGGAACAAGCGTCCAAATGATTTCTAATAATGTGTTACCGTGTTGTTCAGGTGGCTCATAGTCCATATTCTCTGGTTTTTCACGATAACGAATCAAGATGACTGTAAACAAGATGAATACAATTGCGATAATTAATGACATAAGCAAGAATGACCAAACAATTAAATCATACTGTGCTTTTGCAACAGGTCCTTGCGGATTTAATACTGCGAGTTTTTTATCACAGCCACCGAGGAACAGAAGTAATGATAACGGAAGAAGCGAAGCCAACTTCCAAAACGCTTTCTTTAGTTGCACGATTGAAAATCTCCTTTCTCCTTGGATTGAAACTATGCCAATAAAACAATATAAACCTATTAATTTATAGAAGGCAATAGTTTTTGATATATTGTTAAAAAATAGACACAAATGCACACTTTTTAAGGTGAATATCATTTGTAACTTGATTACATTGTAAACTATTTTCCAGAGAAAAACGTGATTGTGAAAATTTTAAGATAAATAAAGTTATACCAGGATATCCAAGAAATAGAAAAAAGCTATCTTATGATAAGAAAGATAGCTGAATATTTTGTATATTTAGTTTATTTCTTGTGTGACAGTTCGTGGCTGTTCAAGTGTGACAATTTTTTTATATTTAACTTGGTATAAAATGTAACAAATAATCATAAATGGAATGCCGCAATAAAGAGCAATTCTTTGATCTGGAATGAAAGCCAAACTAACAAATGTAATGAAATTGAGCGAGAACGCTACGATTGGAACGAGTGGATAGAGCGGTGTACGATATTTTAAATCATTTATGTCGCCACCATTTTTCACGAAATTTCTACGGAAGAAAAACTGTGAAGCGGCGATTGACATCCAAACTACAACGGCAGCCATTGCTGCAATAGATGTTAAAACTAGAAAGACAGTATCTGCCGCAAATACACTTGTTAGTAAGGACAGGCTAGCGAAAATCAGGCTGAAAATTAATGCATTTAGCGGTACACCTTTTTTAGTTAATTTCGTAAATGCTGGACTTGCCATTCCTTGTTTTGCCATCGCCCACAGCATACGAGAATTTGCGTATAGACCAGAGTTAGCAACGGATAATACAGCTGTAATAATAACAAAGTTCATAATGTCTGCTGCATATGGGACACCGGCTACATCAAATACAAGTACAAAGGGACTTTCGACTAGATTAGCCTCTTGCCATGGGAGTAAACCTACAACAACTGATATCGCTAAGACGAAGAAGAAGAGAGTTCGCCAAATTGTATTTTTTATTGCTTTTGGAATTGTTTTTTCAGGATTTTCACTTTCTCCTGAAGCGATTCCAATTAATTCTGTTCCTTGGAAGGAGTAATTTACTGTAATCATCGTAAGAAGAACAGCTAATGCACCGTTTGGAAATAGCCCACCATTTTCAGTGAAATTATGAAGCATTGGAGCTGGCTTTCCATTGAAGTCTAGTAGACCGAACATAACAGCACCACCAAGCACGATGAAAATAACAATTGTCGCGACTTTTACACTTGCGAACCAAAACTCTGCTTCTGCATATGCTTTTGCTGATAAAGCGTTTACAAGGAAGAGTGCTGCTGCAAATGTAACGCACCAAATCCAGGAAGAAACGTCTGGAAACCAGCGTTTCATTAAAATACTTACAGTTGTTAACTCCACGCCAACTGTAACAGCCCAATTTAACCAATACATCCAACCAACAACAAATCCAAAACCAGGTGAAATGAATTTGCTTGCATAACTTTGGAATGAACCTGCTTCTGGCATAGCAACGGATAATTCACCAAGACATAACATCGTTAAATACATAACAAATCCACCGACTAAAAATGCAAGAATAGCACCACCAGGTCCGGCATTATGGACAATTTGACCAGATCCCATAAATAGCCCGGTTCCGATAACACCGCCGAGTGCAATCATAAATAGGTGTCTACTTTTCATTGTTCGTTTTAAATCTGTTTGTTCAATTTGTTGATTCATATGCCCTCACCCCGTATTTTCTTGAATATGTGAACTTCGTTTTATTCTGAGTTTTTAATCATTAGTGGGGGATGCAACACACACTCGGTTTATTTGCTATGAAATGAATGGAGTATGTAAAAAAACGAACTATGACTAAATACTCTAAGAATG
>NZ_JBNLYC010000079.1:0-20235 GCF_050172015.1 Bacillus sp. GMa5/1
ATAAATAATAAAATTTTGATTTCAGTAGATTTTTGGGGATTAAAGGAAGAGAAGGTCTTGTTCTTTGTTACATGATTTTTATAACTCTTCATACATCCTCTCCCTGTATTCCTTAACCAGGAGTATAAATATTCCTAAGTTTTAAACCCGTTTACTTTAATAACTTAGGGATTTAGATTTGGTTTGTATTGTATAGGCTTTGGCATAAGAACCATCAAATTCTGTTACTTTGAGGTTGTTACCTTCTAATATTTTGGATGTTTCATTGCAAACTAGAATCCCTCCGCCTGTTTTGTTTATCCCTTCACAGAGGTGAGAGGCTAAGTTTACTGCTGAACCTATAAGCTTTCTTCTTCTTTCATTTGGATGTCTAACTAATCCAATTTGACTAAATTGTTTACGTTTTAACGCTTCTGACCGATTCATAATCTTTTTTAGCATGTTCCAGTCCTTCTATATGTTTAATTCTCCTCCGATTCTTCCAGAAGAACGTCCAGAGACGTAATTGAATATATTGCATTAAATAATCTCAAAGCGTCAACTCGTTTCCAGTTACTCGGAATGTCTCGACCATGTAGCACCCAGTCCCTATTGATAATAGGGTATCTTTCTGGATTTTTATCAAAATTTCCACTTTTGAACACTTCATTAAAAAGCTCAAGTACAGATACGTATATAATTATATAGATATCGTCGTGAGCAACATCCTGTTTTACTTTCTCATATTGATTTCTCAAATTAGTTCTGTTACTGAACTTTCTATATTTTTGAAACTTTGGAGATACAAGCATATGTGCAAGACCTTCAATAATAATGAACAGGCTTGGAATTGCAATGTAATACTGTTCTTTCTCATAATTCTCAAAACATTGTTCTAAGAGTTCTTTTCAACCTAGAATGAATTCATGGGCAAGAATGTCTTGCTTCATCTTTGCATAGTTCCCATTCGTTGAATAAAATTCTTCAAATTCCCTTTCTAGTTCCTTATGACTTTCAATACTAGCAAGATATGCAATCATAGAATGTGACATCATTTGCGGAAAAGTTCATCCTTTTTTAGATACTATCTCAGCAGATTCCAAAGCATCCTTCCTTTGCTTTTCCCAGAAGTCAAAATCAAAAAATGGTGAGAACATCTCTTGTAGTTGCTCTTTTGTCCAATTATGCTTCTTAAACAGAGCGTACATCTTTGGTAATTCCTCGTCTTCTTCGAGTAACACTTGAAATATTTGTTCAGCTTTTGATGGAGAAATCTTCATTTTCCGAGATACTCTTTCTTCATCCTGCTTTTGATAAAACTCCTTGTTCTCCTTCCAGTCCGTTAAAACTTCTTGTTTCCCATTTTTCATGCTGTTCCTCCTCTTTAATATCTCGATTCAATGATACTGCAAATTTCGGTGAATATCGAAAAAATTTGGTATTTATGCAATGCGAACAATTGTATAATAGCCCCATATATTCCAATTTGGCGACAAAGAGGTCTTCTACTCGTATAAATTGGGTACGTCAGGTCATTGTCAGAAATGTTACAATGGATATGTGGAAGTAGAATTGGGGCGAATGAACCTATATTTTTAGTAAGGGAATTAGGAAACCACTAGTATCTTAAATGAAGATATAATAAAAAGCAGTTAGAATCCTCGCATTCTATTGTAAAATAAATGAATGGAGTAGTTAGTATGGCGAATAGAGATGAAAAATTCGGTAATAAGCTATCGGCATTATTCAAAGAATATCCTTTGGAGTTTTTATTAAAATTGTGTATTCCTATTTTTTTATTTGCAGGTGGTGGTGGAATATGGTTGAACGAAAGGTTCAATGATAGTAAGGTTACAGAAAATGAAAGTTTAAAAAAAGAAAATGAAAGTTTGAAAAGGGAAAATGAAAAATTAAAAAAAGAATATGATATTGATGGTAATATGATTTATGAGACTGCTAATCCATTGAAAGAAAATCAAAGTATAACTGTTTTAAAAGGAAAGGTAACTATATTAATACACGACATTCGGCCAGATGCTGTTACTTTTGAATTTAGTTATGAAGGAAAATCTAATTTAGAAATGGATGAAAGATGGAAAGAGGGTTCTAAAATACATAGAATTCCATTTGAACATGAGGGGAAATCTTATTTTATTGTAGTAAATGAGATTAATGATGAGGGAGTAAGTTTTTCTGTTCATTTGAAGGAATAGAATCTTTTATTCTTTGCTAATAGACACTTCCAATAGTTAAAATTCTTTATCGTATGCATCTATTATTAGTTAGTATATAGAGTTTGATTATAGATTATTTTAAAGTATTTAACTGGTTTTTACTCAGAATCATGTTCTTCAAAAGATATTAAAAGAGGGGTGTTCCAAATGGGGAATCGCTCCGTATTCGAGATGTAGAAGTTATGATGTATCAATGTTTTCAAACATAGAAGTGCTACAAGAACGAATGAAATAAGATTTAAGCTGACATCCAAATTAAATTGGGTGTCTTTTTTGGGTTTTCAAAATCGGCAAGCAATGCCTTCACAGAAACATGTTCTACAATTTGCACTGTAGTTACCATTATTTCTTCCTGTAGGGGTACTAGTCTTCTTTGTTTATATATAGCCTCAAAAAAGTTCATCTGGATAGATACTTCTCTCGGATGCTTATTAGAATAACTTATTTAGCAGATTAAATCTCTCGTTATTTTCCTTCAACTTGTTAGAAAACATCTTCAAGTTATATTCAGCTGTCTTTATGCTGATATAACGTAAATTTCTAATCTATAATACCAAGATTATCCGCTATAATTAAATTACCATATACAGCACAGTTAAGGACTTCAAGGAGGCTCTTAACAATGAAAGTAAGCGTCAACAAAGATAAGAAAACAGGAAAGTGTTTTTATATTGTAGATATTGGTATTGATCCTTTAACAGATAGAAGAAAGCAAAAGAAGAAAAGGGGATTTACTACCAAAAAAGAAGCAGAAAATGCTTTAACAAAGCTGCTCTCAGAAGTTCATACTGGAACATAAGTAGAACCTAGTAAGCTGCTTTATGATGAATATCTTGAGAGTTGGTTTAATACAAAGAAGCACAGCGTTGGTATCCCAACAGCAAAGACACTGAAAGGGTATTTAAACAGTCGTATCATTTCTTCACTAGGCAATACCAAAAACTAGCCAAGTTAACATCAATGCATATGCAAAACTACGTCAATTTCTTACGAGGCGAGGGTTTAAAACGAGGAACAATTGAGAAGATAACTAAAATCATTAGGAACTCTCTTGAGCATGCAATAGATTTGGGGTTAATTACTAAGAATGTTGCAGCTAAAACGAAGTTGCCTAAAGCTGATAAGGAAGAGCTAACTGTGTGGAATGAACAGGAAGTACAGTTGTTTTTTAAGGACGCACAGGATAGCAGGTATTCTATTGTCTTTCATATGGCTCTTGCGACTGGAATGAGGCAAAGGAAATTGTTAGGCTTGCCGTGGAAAGATGTTTATTTAGAAAAAAGGTATTAAGCCATTATCCAAACCTTAATTTATGATGGAAAGGCGAAATCAAGTTTAAGGAAAATATTATTATCTGCATTAACATTAGCTATAAGGAAGGTGACCAATTCTGTGACCACTGGCTATATGGAGAGTGTGAACGGAAAATAAAAAACTACATCAAATATTAATTTGACACGATTTTTAAAACTATGATCCCGCAGAGGTTCGAACTCACGACCTCCACCCTGTAAAGGAAGTGAAATGATTTTAAAGTGTATTAAAACCTAATTTTAAAGGGATTTATCCGTTGTGCAACTGAAGATGAATGCCATTTCGTCACTACTACTGTGTCGCCAACAACTAGCACTCTAAAGCCTAATATTTCTTTGAAGTTTTCAATATCGCTGTTACATTGGTTTCTAAAACATCCCTTACATAATTTCAACAAAAAAGAGTAACAGCCTCAACTATTACCCTCACCCCTATATCTTCGTCTAGGTATCTCTAATTCATCTATAGTATCATACAATAATTTCTTTCCTATTCTAGCCTTACTTAATATGTTATGTATTACTTCGCCTTGTAAATACATTTGAATAGCAATATCAATTCTATCTCTATTATTGCTAAAGCGATTAGGGATTCTAGTTGGTATTCCTAATTTATGTACTGTATTAAAAAGTGTTTTCTTATGAATACGTGTTTTTTTATAAATCTCGTGAATTTTCACGCCATCTTGATACAATTGAATAGCCTTATCTAACCTATTTTCCGAAGTATCTAATGACGGTTTTCTAGTTTCAACACCACGTATTTTTAAGTGCTTATACAAGTAAATTTCAGATAAATTAGTATAATCTGTTATCTCTTTTTTTGTAGCCCCTGCTTTATACATTTTTATAGCTTCATTCAACCTGTTATTATAATGAGTTGGTACTTCTTTAGGATTTTCAAAACACCAGTAATAATATTCTCTATATTTTTCTAGTGTCATACTATTCCTTTTAGCTACTTCAGTCATTACCTCATAAAATTGTTCCAGCGTAAAACTTAAGCGACTATAATTGCTTTCAGCCCATTCGAAAATATTATAAGCCTGTTTACTGCTATTTAATGTACTAGCCAAAGGTATTATATTTTCGTAGAAAGTTCCACTATGACCAGTAGCTAAAGGGATGACATGGTCTAAGTGTAGATTATTTGTTGAACCTGTAAGACAGCACTTACCTTTATACATATTCATTATTGTTGTATAGTCTTCGTTATCAAAATCGTTAACCATGTTTCTTTTCTTAGCCCTGTAAATATGTCCGGAGTACAAACTCCTCTCAGAACGTTCTTGAGATATACGTTTTAACTCCTCTGCAGTGGGTTTAGGTTTTCTATGTTTATTATCTCTATTCCATTTTGTTGCACGTTCGATAGCTTTACATTTGTTTTTATCTTTACCATACCACTTCTTTATTCTCTTATTACTACATTCTTTACAGTTAGTCCCCCTACCCCTAAATCGTTTAGAACTAACACAGAATTCTGCTTCGCGTTTAATACTATCACACGTTTTACAATCCAAATATACATTTCCTAAATTATCTTCATAGGCATTTCACCCTTTTTTGTAGTTTCAAGGATCCTTAATTGCAAATAATCACCCTTATTTCTTTATATTTGTAATTTTTCGAGATACAGTCATACCTAATTTATCATCAATACATTATAGGCAAAAAAATTAACTTTTAATCTTACTCCCACTCCCACTATTTTTCGAATGAATATGACCATCATTATTATGGGTGCTACCGTTAGGAGTATCAGTTGTATTTTTAGTATTTTCTTAATCCGCCTATAAAACCTATCAAGGTAAATGTCTTATGTTATCTATATTGGTGTTACTAAATTTTTCTATATATTCCCCTTGCACCTCCCCCAACGTCACCCCCTAACCTAAAGAAGACAAATCAAAAGGGGGGACCAAACAACTCATGAAAACTACCACAAAAGAAAAAAGAAACACCATTATCATGCTATTACTCTCAGCCATAATAGGAATCTTTTCACCACTACTCATGTACATCACGCTGGCACGTAAAAATAAGGTGTACAAATACCATTGCCGAAAGGCGTTCAACTTTCATTTGTTCATCTTTCTTCTATTTAATATTAGTTCGCGTATTAGTGATGTTTTGTTTTGGATGGTGTTTGTCTTTGAGGTCGTTCAAGTGATCATTGTTGCGTGGAAAGTAGTACCCAACGAACCATATCGTTATTTCATTCGAGTTCCTTTATTTAAAGAAGATAAGTATGTAGTGGAAGGAGAATAGGTGATGAAACAAGAAGTGGAGATAAGGGGAAAGCGAATTTTTATTATGATTGCCGTGCTGTTTATTGCGATTTATATCGTTTTACGAAAAAGAAAGTATGAGTACTTTTATGATGGTATTAGCGAGTATGAAAATCGTTATAGAGGGAATGTCCCTTTTTTGTTACTTGTTGTAGGTTTGTTTCAATATTGTAGGCAGAATGAGATGAGTTTTTCTCATATGTTTCAGTATGTGAGAGAGAAGTTAGTAGAGTAGGTGATGATATGGCGTGGATGATTAGTGAGTTTGCAAGTGTTGGGGATGTTACGGTGCGGACGCTTCGTTATTATGACAAGATTAATTTATTAAAGCCGAGCGATTATACTGAGGGCGGGCATCGGTTATATACGAAAGATGATTTGTATGTGCTGCAGCAAATTCAATCGTTTAAGCATCTTGGTTTTTCGCTTGGGGAAATTCAAAATATTATATTGCAGCGTGATATTGAGACTGAAGAATTTTTAAGACAAATGAATTTTCAAAGAGAGATGCTTTTGGCGGAGCAAGAAAGAATTGCGAAGGTACTTTCGCATATGGATGAGATGACGAAGAAGTTTCAAAAGGAAGAACGAGTGGATGTTGCTTTGTTTTCTTCTTTTCTTCAAACTTTTATATGGGAGAAAGAAAATAAAGAATGGTTAGAGGAACATTTTTTAAAAGAGAGTGTTCAAGCTTCTTATAACAATAAGGAATTAAAAGAAAAGTTTGATCGGCGTTTTATGGATGTGATAGGAAAGTTGAAAAAGTATAAGAAAGAGGAGAAGGATCCGAGTCATCATGACGTTCAAGTTACCTTGAAGGAATTTTTCAATGTAATAGAAGAAGTAACGAACTATCTTAATACACCTCAAAGAGAGATAGAGGATATAATCCAAAAATCAAACCTCCCACTATCTGAATTCCCAACCCTCTTCACAACCGAAGAAGAAAACTATATAAAAGAAGCAATTCAGCAGTTTAACACCTAGTTAAACTGCTTTTCCATTATAATAAAAGAAAAACCAAACGGAGGCCACCCACATGCCAACCTACAACAAACTAATCCGAAACAAAATCCCACAAATCATAAAAGCTAACGGAAAAACACCCACAACAATAATCCTACCCCAAGACGAATACATAAAAGAAATCTGCAAGAAAACAGAAGAAGAACTAACCGAATACCTAGAAGCAGACACAAAAGAACATAAACTAGAAGAACTATCCGACCTACTAGAACTAATAAACGCCCTAGCCGAACACGAAGGCACAACACTAGAAGAAATCAACAAAATCCGAAAAAAGAAAGCAGAAGAAAGAGGTGGCTTCTCAGATCGAGTCTTTCTAATCGAAGTAACCGATAACTAACCCCTTACAAGCCCCTACCAAGTAATAAATCACTAAGAAAAAACACAACAAAAACAAAAACAACAACAACAAACACCGTAGTAGTAGTCAAAAAAAATTTGAAATAACACGCCAAAAACCCTGCCATCCTCCCATATATATTATGAAGGGGCTTTTACTTTTGAACGGAGACGGGAGGAACTTTGATGGCGGTGTATCGTAATGTGCAGGTGAATTTTTGGCAGGATGATTTTGTTTTGGATTTGACGCCGGAGGAGCGGTATTTTTATGTGTATTTGTTAACTTGTTCGAAGACGACGCAGTGTGGGATTTTTCCTTTTCCAAAGCGGTTAGCTGAGATGGAGACGGGTTATAATCGGGAGACTGTTGATAAGCTTGTGCAGCGCTTCATTGATTATGGGAAGATTCTTTATGATGCGGATACGAGAGAGTTATTCGTTTTAAATTGGCTTCGTTATAATCCGGTGACGAATACGAATGTGGAGAAGTGTGTGCTTCGTGAGCTTAAGGGTGTGAAGAATAAGGAGTTTGTACATATGTTTCTTCAGAAGTGCGTAGAGGAGGAGCTGAATGTTCCTATGCTTTTAGCGCATTTCGGTATGCCGAGTGATTTAGCTGTGGATGATGTTGAGCCAGTTTGTGAGGAGACAGAGGCGGAAGAAGAGGTTATAGAAGAAGAGACGGGAAGTCGCGTGTTTTCTTTTTATGAGCAACATTTCGGAAGTTTGTCTCCGCATACTGTGGAGGAACTGAGTGCGTGGATGGAAGATTTGTCAGAGGAGCTTGTGCTGAAGGCTCTTCAAATTGCGTTTGAGAATAATAAGCGAACGATTGCTTATGTGAAGGGCATTTTGAGAGGGTGGCACGGGAAAGGATTTACGAAAGTTTCTGAGGTTGAGGCGGATACGGCGAGCTTTCGGAAGAAGGAGTCGTCTGTTAGTACGGGGGAGACGGAGGAGTTTTTGGCGAGGTGTGAGGAGTGGGAGAAGAATGCGCCATCTGAGGAGGAGTTGCAGCGCTTTTTAGCGGAGCGCGGGTGGCGGCCATGAGTATTCAAAATGTGGAGGCGGAAAAGACGGTGTTAGGTTCTCTATTGCTTGATGGAGAGCTTATTAAGGAGTGCCGTTTGACGGAGCAGTATTTTTCTATGCCAGTGCATAAGTCTATATTTCAGTTAATGCGAAAGATGGAAGGAGAGGGGCAACCGATTGATCTTGTGACTTTCACTTCTAGGTTGGACCCGAATTTTTTGAAGGGCATCGGGGGAATGGAGTATTTTATAGGGTTAATGGATGGTGTGCCTACTACTAGCAACTTCTCATATTATGAGGGGCTTGTTCGAGGTGCGTGGAAAATGTATCAGGCTGGTGTTCTCGGGCACAAGATGGGGGAGCGTCTTATTGCGGAGAAGAGTGAGAAAGTTATCGGTGAAACGATTACGGCACTTTGTGAGTTAGAGGAGAAAGACTCTGTATGTGAGTTTGATTTGAAGGATGCGTTAGTTGATTTGTATGAGGAGCTTCATCAAGATGTGAAAGAGATTACTGGTATTGAGACTGGTTATACATCGCTAAATAAAATGACGTGCGGATTGCAGGAAGGTGATTTTGTCGTCCTTGGTGCGCGTCCTTCTATGGGGAAGACTGCGTTTGCGCTAAATGTTGGACTACATGCGGCGAAGTCTGGAGTGGCGGTTGGATTGTTTTCGTTAGAGATGAGTAGTAAGCAATTGTTAAAAAGGATGGCGTCTTGCGTAGGTGAAGTGTCAGGAGGTAGGCTGAAAAATCCGAAGCATCGTTTTGCGATGGAAGATTGGGAGAAGGTAAGTAAGGCGTTTGCGGAGATTGGTGAGTTGCCATTTGAGATTTACGACAATGCAGGCGTTACAGTGCAAGATATTTGGATGCAAACTCGTAAGTTAAAGAGGAAGCACGGTGATAAAAAGATTTTAATTATTGTAGATTACTTGCAGCTTATTACGGGTGATCCGAAGCATAAGGGCAATCGATTTCAAGAGATTAGTGAGATTTCTCGTAAGCTTAAGTTATTAGCACGTGAGTTAAATGTTTGTGTAGTAGCGTTATCACAGTTATCTCGTTCTGTAGAGTCACGACAAGATAAGCGTCCGCTATTATCTGATTTAAGAGAGACCGGACAAATTGAGCAAGATGCGGATGTCATTATGCTTATGTACCGCGAAGATTATTACGATAAGGAAACGAAGCAGAAAGAGATGACGGAGATTCATGTGGCGAAGCATCGGAATGGGCCTGTGGGGAGTTTTAAGCTGAGGTTTATGAAGGAGTTTGGGCGGTTTGTGGAGGGGAAATAGTGAAAAGGCTGGAGCATCACTTTGCAAATAAAATAAAGCATAAGTGTTCTATTTCATTCACTTATGCTTTATTTTTTGATTCTTTCAATATGCTTCTCATTTCCCCATAAAGAAAGACTTTCTCTCTGCAGTAATCCATTGCTGCAAATCATCTTGGCTACGTCGGACAAGTCGATTGACTAAAACATCATGCCATACATAATCCTCTAATAAGTATATATGAACGGGGTCATCTGTATAAAAAGCAATATTACGCTCTTCAAGTGATGGTCCATAAATCATCTCTTTAGAATCTATCGATACAATAAACCAATGTTCTGTAGACAAGGTCTCTGTATAAGGTGTTATGCGATGGGCTTCTAGATTTTTAATGGGATCTTCAACATGTAGGGTAATACCTTGTATTGTAACTTTATCAGCTACTTCAGATAGATCTTCTTTTAACGCTTCATACATCTCATCCCACATTGAAATGACAATACGTCGTTCTGCTTTTTTTATTAATGTCTGACAGTAGCTAATGATTGTTTGATTGTCTTTTAAAGTAATTACTCGATTATCCATTTTTTCCTCGGAAGTTTCTAGTTTTTTTAATGAATCACTTATTCCTTCGTAAGTAGATTGCCATTCTGTTTGCGCCTTCTGTAAAAAGATTTCAACAGGTAGAGGTGAATAGCGGGTGGTGTCATTTATTTCTTCTTTCATGACAATTCCTTTTTCTACAAGGTTACCTAAAATCTCATAAATTCGCGCTCTTGGGACACCCGAATCTTTACTCACTTGATAGGCTGTGACAGGCCCCTGTTTAACAAGAGATACATAAGATTTAGCTTCATATTCATTAAAACCAATTTTTTTAAGCTGTTGCACTATGTAGTCCACTTTTTTCGTCCTCCGATGTTTGCTTTTATATTTTAACGTTACAATAACTATTTACATTTAGCAAATTATTAGTTACTATTCGAATAGTGACTAAAGGGGAGGTTAATAGTATGGATTTTTATTTAGACCCATCCGTATTAATGATTTTGATTGCTTTTGGATTTTTAGCTGCATTTATTGATTCAGTTGTAGGTGGTGGTGGACTCATTGCTTTACCAGCTTTATTATTTACAGGACTGAATCCAGCAAGTGCAGTAGCTACGAATAAACTAGCATCGACAATGGGAAGTGCAACTAGTAATATTGTGTTTTATCGTTCTGGTAATCTTGATTTGAAATCGGCGTTTAAATTAGTTCCGCTCACTTTCATAGGTTCCATAATAGGGGCATGGACTGTTCATTTAATGAATCCAGAAGTATTGAAGCCATTAATGCTGATCATGCTTGGTGCGGTCGCTATTTATACGATATTCAAAAAGGATTGGGGTAGTATTTCCACTCATAAAAAATTGTCTGGTCGACACGTCATTATTTTTACTTTTTTTGTTTTTGCTATTGGTTTTTATGATGGATTTCTAGGTCCTGGAACAGGTTCTTTTTTAATGTTTTCTCTTTTATTTATTGGGTATGATTTTTTAAAAGCAGCAGGTAATGCGAAGCTTCTTAATTTAGGAAGTAATGTTGGTGCATTGTTGATGTTTATGTATGTAGGGCAAGTAAACTATGCATATGGTTTTATAATGGGGATTGCTCAAATTGCTGGAGGGATTGTTGGCTCCAAATTCGCTATAAAAAAAGGGAGCGGGTATGTTCGTGCCCTTTTCATTACAGTAACTTGTTTATTGTTAGCGAAAAATCTGTATGACTATGTGCAGTAAGTAATGTAGAAAAGGTTAACTATGAAGGCTACATAAATATAATAATTCCTTGTAACATATTTTAGATGCTACCTTATTCGAAGGTAGCATCTAAAATAATTAAGGTAAGAGGGTGAAAATAATACAAATGAATATTTTCGGGGTATGTTTATGTAATTTAGCGAAATAACTATTCCATATTCTTCTTATAATTAACCCGCAACAACCCCTTAAAATCCACCTCAGCAATCAATACACTTACTAATATAAGTGTCGCCCCTAAATATCCTTTTCCAGTGAGAGTTTCACCTGTGAAAACGAAAGCAAAGCCTGCGGAAAAGACAGGTTCTAATGAAAAAATAAGTCCTGTATGTGTAGGCGTCGTGTATTGCTGGGCGATAACTTGCACGATGAATGCGACTGCGGTGCAAAATATACTTAAGGCTAGGATGATTAGCCATGAGTTGGTTGTGCTAGGCAGTTTTGGCGTTTCGATAATGAATGAAAAAATAAGACTAAATAGGCCGACGAAGCCGAGTTGCACTACTCCAAGTGCAATGGAATTCACATGTTTCGTTACACTTCCAGTAATGATGACGTGGATCGCATAAAACAGGGCAGACAGTATGCAAAATATATCGCCGTTACCGATTTTGAATTCGCTCGTTAATGTTAATAAGCCGATTCCTATTATCGTTAAAATGATCCCTACTATAACTTTCTTTTCCGGAATGTGTTTTAAAAATATAGCTGATAATATTGGAATGAAAATGACTGTGAGACATAGTAGGAAACCAGCATTAGAAACACTTGTGTACTTTGTACCGAAAGTCGCGAAAATGTAAACGATAAATAAGACAGAAGCGAGTATAAATGCATATTTTACAGTTTTAAAATCGATCTTAAATAAATGTTTGTAAAATATTAAACCTGATAAAAGAAAAGCGATAATAAATCGTAATGCGATTAAATTATATTCTTCTATGCCATCAAGTCCAAGTTTTGTAAGTAGGATGGATGCACCCCAAAAGAATGTAACTAGTAGTAGCCCTAAATCCGCTTTTAATTGTAGTTTCATTTCTATTCCCTCGTTATGTATAAATTTTATAAGCCCATACCCCTATCCCCATTATTCATTTTAATATTAATTCTGAATATTTGTAACTTAAATTTATCGACGTTTTATTCCATAAAAAAAGAGGCTGTTTATAAAACAGCCTCTATGTATCTGAAAATCCGAACCTTGACTAAAGACTACGTAGAATCTCCAACCCTTTTCTTGTTAAATGAATCCCTGCTCTACCTCTTTTTATTTCCACATAACCTTTCATTTTCAGGAAGTTCAACCGGTGTCTCACTTGTGCTTCAGATAAATTTATTTCGACTTCTTGGCTCTTTTCAGAAATAATCCTTCTTCCGATTGCTTTTCCTTTTTCTTCATAATTCATGATAAGGGTAAGGATGAAAAGGGATTCTTGATCAAGAGCGTTTGAACTTGAAGAAAAGGGTGTTATACTCTCGGCTTGGTCGCTATCTGTTTTGCTAGGTGGAGGCTTTTGAAAGTAATGTTGATTAGGCAAATCATTTTTTGTTATTTGGTTTCCGGTACGGACAGCAAGCATATAATCTATCGTATTTTTAAGTTCTCTTACATTTCCGTACCATGGATATCCTTGCAGTTCTTCAATTAGTTCTTGTTCAATTTTGACTTTAGGGTCCGATAGCGCAACAAAATGTTTAGCTAATAATTCAATGTCATTTCGGCGCGCCCTTAATTCGGGAAGGTGTATAAAGAGTACTTTAAGCCGATGGTATAAGTCTTCTCTAAACATATTTTCTTGAATCATTTTTAGTAGATCTTTATTGGTTGCTGCAATAATCCGGACGTCTATTGGGATAATTTGGCTTCCGCCAACGCGCATAATCTCTTTTTCCTGCAATACTCGAAGTAGTCGTGCTTGAAGTTTCAGGCTAATATCTCCAATCTCATCTAAAAAAATAGTGCCACCATTTGCTTGTTCAAATAGTCCCATTTTCCCGCCCTTTTTTGCTCCGGTAAACGCTCCGTCTTCATAACCAAATAATTCACTCTCGACTAAATCATCCGATAAAGCACTGAAGTTAACAGCAAGAAAAGGGCCGCTATTTCGCTGGGAAGCATTATGAATAGCACTTGCAAATAACTCTTTTCCGGTACCACTCTCACCCTCAATTAATACAGTTAAATCAGTCTTAGCTAACCTTTTGGCAATTTGTTTCGTGTCTTGGATCGTAGAGCTAATCCCAACGATGTTATGAAAATTGTATTTTGCTACATATCCTTTTTTGACAAATTCTTTTCTCAATTTCCGTTCAAATCCGATGGTCTTAAGGGCATTTCTAAAAGTAACAATAATCGATTGATCATTTATATGTAGACGTTCCACTATTACATCCAAGCCGTTTACAACAAATATTCCGCTTTCTTGTTGCTTATTTGAAAGGATGAAGTTTACTAAATCAATATTATCAATAATGGCATCAATCGGATGACCAATAGCGTTTTTACTTTTTATTTTCAGCATGCTTTCCAGAAATTCATTAAAGACAACAATTCTTCCTTCATAATCAATAGCTAGTATGCCATCACCAACACCATCAATAACTTGATGAAGTTGTCGATGAGCTTTAGCTAAATTCTTTGTTAAATCTACTATTTTTCGATAGTATCTCTCAGAAACGTGGTTACCCGATTCCTCCATTAAATGAAATCGATCTAGAATGGACATGATTGTAGTAATATCTATTAATCTATGACCGATATTAATTACTTTTTCTACAAAATCAGGGATAATTTCAAGTTCGCCAGGTGTAATTGCAAGCTTGATCATTTGTATATTCGTTTTTCCAGGATAGTAGGGGAAATATTCAATGTGGTTTAGCCCCAATTGCCGCATCGTTTCAATTGATTCGTATACTGTTTTATGATTATCATTCACATATAGGGCTTGTGTTCCTTCTGGTAAAAATAAAAGCTGGTCTACGTTTTCATAATTTAATGTTCGTTTTGCTATTATTACTTCGCAGTTTTCCCCAATAAAGTCTTTCACCGTTTCTATCGTAAATGTATTAGGTAACAAGATTAATGTAGAATGAAATACTTTTGGAATGCTTTCTTCTACAGAAAAACTTTCAATATCTATGAGGTCACCTATCATCTCCGTTAGTTGTTGATGTAGGGCTTTTCGTGTTTCTTTTAAAACGGTGATCAATACAATGTGGTTAGTTTCAAATTTGTTCATAGAGCACCTCTTTAGTTGAATGGAATTGGTCTAAAGTTGGTTATTAATTGGTTATTATGTAACCATTTAATAACCAATTATAATACATTTCAACATAGTAAACACCGATAAAGTGACAAAATATTTAAATATGTGTAAATAATCGTTTAAATTTTAATGTTGGCACGATATTTGCTTATATCAATGGTGTGTAAAGAAATAGGGAAATGAGTAGAGTCATAATTTACATATTTAATTCTTTACCAATTGCTAGAAAAGGGAGGTTAAGAGTATACAATTTCAACAGAGAAAGACAACGAAACCATTTAAATTATGAGGTGAGAGAAAATGAAACCACTAATTGGTGTTACTGGGTATTATGTTGATCATAGTGAAATAGGGAAGGAGGGCTTGCGAGGGCTACCAGGTCAAGATATGGCTCTCTTTTCTTATGACTACATCCGCTCCCTTCAAAGGGCAGGTGCAACGGTTGTTCTACTTCCAATTGAGGGAGTGGATCAAATTGAGTCCACACTTAATCAATTAGATGGATTGTTATTGGCTGGTGGCGCGGACATCAATCCAGTTTATTACGGTGATATTCCAAAATCATATATAGGTACTGTAGAGGAAGAACGAGATAATTTTGAATTAAATTTGGCAAAGCAGGCTTTAGAAAAAGATATTCCTATTCTAGGAATTTGCCGAGGATTACAGGTATTAAATGTTGCAGCTGGTGGATCTCTTTATCAAGACTTAGAGCACGAGATGGGGCCAGAATATTTCCATGTCCGAGAACAGTTCCGTAAATGGCAAGGCTCTCATTCAGTAGATCTTCTGGAAGAGGGAAAAATTTATGAGGCTATTGGCCAAAAATCTTTAATGGTTAATTCTTTTCACCATCAAGCAGTGAAAACATTAGGGAAAGATTTTGAGGCGAGTGCATGGTCCTTTGATGGTGTAATAGAGGCTATTGAATCGAAGGCTCATCGTTATGTAGCAGCGGTTCAATGGCATCCAGAAATGATGTCAGAAAGGGATGTCTTGCAGCAACGTTTATTTAACCAATTTGTAAATGAAATTAGTAAAAAGGTAGTTAAATCCTAGCGTTTTATAAATAAAAGAATTGATGGATAGCTTGGTACGTCATGGTAGTGGGGAAACCAGACTGCCGGCTGTCCGTAAAAGTAATAATCAGTGGGGGATGAACGAAACCCCCACTGATTAAAGTTTCATTCTATTGCAAAGGGGATTGGTATATGAGTCAAGTATCAGAGAAGGCAGTTTCATTCGAGCCAGAAGAAAAAAAGGAAAGAAAAGAATGGAAAATAAACGTATTTGCAATGTTACTTGTCTTGCTAGTTATTGCGGCTGTTATTACACATATATTGCCGGCCGGAAAATATGAACAGATTGAAAAAAATGGGTATACAACAGTAGATCCAAATTCATTTAAATGGATTGAATCAACGTCACTTGGATTTTTTGATACGGTAAAATCTATTCCTACAGGGATGGTAGAAGCTGCTAATATTATCTTTTTTATTCTTATTATTGGAGGTTTTTTTGGTGTATTAAAGGCATCCGGTACAGTTGAGGCTCTTGTTTCAACGATGGCAAAAAAACTCGCTAACCGTGAAAAGTTAATGATTCCTATTATCATGCTGTTCTTTGCACTTGGCGGGTCATTAATGGGGATGGCTGAGGAAGCTTTAGTGTATGTACCTCTATTTATTCCGCTAGCTCTTGCGGTTGGATTTGATACGATAACAGGAACTGCGATGGTACTAGTAGGAGCGTCCGTCGGATTTACAACGGCAATTATGAATCCGTTTACAGTTGGGCTGGCTCAAGGGATAGCGGGTCTTCCTATGTATTCGGGGATGGGGTTCCGCCTCGTTTTATTCGTAGTCATATATGTAATTGCTGTTACATTCGTTTATCGTCATGCGATGAAAGTAAAGAGGGATCCTGCAAGCGGAATTTACGGAAAATTCGATACAAACAAGCAAGACAGCCTACTAACAGCGAAAGTAGAGTTAACAAAAAGACATAAATGGATATTAACGGCCTTTTTAATCAATTATATTATTCTTGTATTTGGTGTTATTAAGTACGAGTGGTATATAAAAGAAATTGCAGCCTTATTTATTATTTTAACTATAATCATTGCAATTCTTGGCAAGATATCTCTTGATGATACAGTAGAATCTTTTACACAAGGATCGGCATCTTTAATCGGGGGAGCTTTAATTATTGGTGTATCACGCGCTATTTTAGTTGTCTTGAATCAAGGGCATATTATAGACCCACTACTGTATCAAGTGTCGGAAGGAATGGAACATATTTCTCCTTTTTTAAGTGTTGTTGGAATGTACAACTTCCAAGTAGCGATTCATTTTATTTTAGCATCAGGTAGTGGTCATGCAATGTTGACAATGCCTATCATGGCGCCACTTGCAGATTTATTGGACATTACACGCCAAACAGCTGTATTATCCTTTTCATTCGCGGATGGTATTGGAAACATTATTTTTCCGACAGGTGGTACGCTAATGGCTGGATTAGCAATTGCAGGAATTTCATGGACAAGGTGGGCAAGGTGGATTCTTCCTTTAATTCTAATTGAATACTCGATCGGTTTAATAGCAGTTATAATTGCTCATCTTATTGGTTATGGTCCGTCTTAATAAAAGGTGAATATGCTTGCAGTTATAGAAAGTTCGGATTTGAAGAAGATCGCTAAATAATGGTGATAGAAAAGCCCGGTTTAGAAGAGCTTTTTTTCTATGTAAAATTTCATTTGTTTGGTTTACATAATATCTTTACAATCATTTGATAAAATATATGTAACTGCATATTGTGAGGGTGGGTGGTTATCCCTTCTTTCCATTTGGAAGGAAAGGGGTGATAATATGGAGTTTTTGTTTGACCTTGTAAAAGAATTTGTAAAAGTGACTGTACGTGAAGTTTCAGCGTATTTTTTGCGGAAGCAACTTCTGGATAAGGACAACAAAAAACCCACTCCGCGCCGTAGGAAGCAAAAGGGTGGGTTTCGTAAAAAATAGTAACGTGTAATAACCACCACCCTATACGGTAGCAGTTAAGGAAGAGATGTTAGCGCATCTCTTCTTTTTATTATATGCCATTTTATTTGATGTCATACTTATATAGTATTCTACGGAAAATATATCATATTCCTATTTTGTGGTCAATTTGATCCCGCTTTAACGGGCAGTAAGACCCCCACCTCAAAATTCAGTGGAAGCAAAGAAGTTAGGTGGGGGATCAACTGTCCGTAAAAGTCCGATTGGTTCAACTAATAATCAGTGGGGGATGAACAAAACCCCCCACTGATTAAAGTTTCACTTTATTGCATGATTGAAAAGGTGTAGTCTTATTCCTCTTCAAACTGAAAAATATCCCTGTTAATAAGTTGGTGGAGATACCTATCCATTTCAGCCGCAGAAACGCTTCTTTCATTTTTAAACCACCATGCGCTTAATGAGGTGATTGCCCCTGAATAAAACTCAATGATTAAATCATTTGGCATCGTATGATTTTTGCGCAGTTGATGTAACGCTTCTATTTCTTGTTTTCTCGTTTCGTGACTTAAATACTGTGTCCGGTTAATAAATTGTTCATCAGACATTTGCGTTTCTAATATTTTACCGATTTCTTCATGGTGTAGAAATTGTTCCATTACTTGAAATGGTTTACTTAATCGATCTGAAACGGGTATTTCAGCAATCATCTTGCTGTATCGTTTAAATCCAAATGCTAATAAAGCATCTTTATCTTCAAAGTGTTTATAAAAGGTTGTTCGGTGTACCATCGCGCGGTCACATATTTGGTTAATTGTGATCGTACTATATTTCTGCTTTAATTGTGTCATTAATTCAAATAAGGAATCCCATAGTAATTTATGTGTACGTCTAATACGTAAATCAATTTGTTTTTCATTATCGTTCATCTACAATTCTCCTTTTTTGTAGATTAAATATACAGTGGCTGAAAATTGATTCTCCCTTTTTAATCTACATATGTATATTATATTACATGTGTTTAGGTATATTTATCGTTTTTTTAGCAAGAAACAGGAGGAGAATTTGTAAATGAATATGACAACTAAGAGCCCTGCAAGTGGCAAAGTTGATACTTCTAATTTGAAACATACCCCCATTTTAATTGCATTACTTCTAGGGGCAATGGTTGCATTATTAAACGAAACGTTACTTGGTAATGCGTTAACCGTATTAATGAAAGAATTTGGCGTAACAGCTTCAACGATTCAATGGCTTTCTACAGCTTACATGTTAGTAGTTGGGGTTTTAGTCCCAATTACAGCGTTACTTCAGCAATGGCTCACAACGAGACAAATGTTTTTGATCGCTATGGTAACGTTTTTAGCTGGTACATTAATTGCGGGATCCGCACCGACATTTTCTGTTTTATTAGTCGGCCGTATCGTCCAAGCTGTAGCGACGGGATTAATTACACCGTTATTAATGAATACGATTTTAATCATTTGTCCACCTGAAAAACGTGGTGCCACAATGGGATTAATCGCACTTGTGATGATGGCAGCTCCGGCAATTGGTCCTACATTATCTGGAGTAATCGTAGACTCACTAAATTGGCGCTGGTTATTCTATATTGTTATTCCTGTCGTGATCATTTCCATTATGATTGGAATGAAGTACATTCAAAATGTTTCAGAGTTAACAAGGCCAAAAGTAGATTATCCATCTATCCTTTTATCGACACTCGGATTTGGCGGACTTGTGTATAGCTTTAGTGCATCAGGTGACTTAGGATGGTCCGATGCGAAAGTGTATGGCACTTTACTTGTTGGGCTTATCTCATTATGTATTTTTGTCTTTCGACAATTGAAAATTGAGAATCCAATTTTAGAATTACGCGCATTTAAAGTCCCGATGTTTACATTATCAGTTGGATTAATCGTCATTGTGATGATGTCGTTATTTTCAACGATGACTTTATTACCGATGTTCCTGCAAACAGTTTTACTCGTTACAGCTTTTAAATCAGGAATCATCATGCTTCCGGGAAGTGTTATTAGCGCCATAATGGGACCAATCGCAGGTAAACTATTTGATAAATTTAGTCCGAAAGTTATTATCGTTCCCGGTATTGTGTTAGTGGGGATAGCAATGTTCTTATTTAAAGGCATTACTCCTGATACATCAATGGTACAAATTATTGTTATGCATAGCGTATTAATGGTTGGACTCATGTTTGTTATGACAGCACAAACATACGGTTTAAATCAGTTAACACCAGATTTATATCCGCACGGAACAGCACTGTTTAGTACGTTGCAGCAAGTAGCTGGCGCAATTGGTACGGCTATCTTTATTTCGAAAATGTCTTCAGGAACAGCTAGCTATATGGAAAGCTCCGCAAATCCAATGGACCCAGTAAAGAAGTTAAATGGTTTAACGTCTGGATTCCAAGGTGCATTTGCACTAGGGTTAGTCTTTATCATTGTTGCTTTTATCGTATCGTTGTTTTTAAAAGAAGAGAAAGAGGGAGTAAAGGCAGCGAGGGTTTTACAGAACGAACATTAAGGTTTATATAAAAAAGACATCTTTCCCTAAAAAAGATGTCTTTTTTATATTTTTTGAACATGAATAATTATTGAGAATAACGATGCAAAGCTGTGCTAATAACTAAAAGTCCAATAATGAGAGAAAGTGT
>NZ_JBNLYC010000080.1:0-20052 GCF_050172015.1 Bacillus sp. GMa5/1
CAATCAATGTGTTTATAAATTTTATAATTCGGATGAACCATTCAGGAGAAGGTCTATTGATCTACCGACGGGGCAAAAAGTTGTTATACCAGCTTTGAAACTCTCAGGTCTTGGTTACAAGTAGAACTGCATGGGGACGAATCTCTGGAGAGACTCCCTCTCGCTTTCATAGAGCGCGGAGGAAAACGAGCACCGAAGGAGCAAATCCGCTACTATAGCGGATAATCTCTCAGGTAAAAGGACAGAGACAAGCGAAAGAAAATGCCGATTTGTATCGGTTTATTTTTCTATCACTTGTTTCTCCAGAGACCATTTCATTTACTTGAAGTGGTTTTTATTTTTTCTAAATAAAGGAGAATAAAGATGGAGACAGTAAGTAAAGTATTAGAACAAATGAATCAATACGTGTGGGGATTACCAACTTTATTGCTACTCGTTGGAACAGGTATCATTCTCACAGTGCGTTTAAAAGGTTTACAGTTTAGTAAACTATTATACGCTCACAAACTAGCATTTAAAAAATCAGAAGATACCTCTTCTTCTGGAGATATTAGTCACTTCCAAGCACTTATGACAGCTATGGCCGCAACGATTGGTATGGGAAATATAGCCGGTGTTGCAACAGCTGTTACAATTGGTGGTCCTGGTGCAATATTTTGGATGTGGATTACCGCTTTATTCGGTATGGCAACAAAGTATGCCGAGGCAATACTTGCAGTAAAATACCGTGTTAGTAATGAAAATGGTGAATATTCAGGTGGACCAATGTATTATTTAGAGCGTGGTTTAGGTAAGAAATGGCTGGCAGTATTATTCGCTATATTCGGCACAACTGCTTCTTTCGGTATTGGTAATATGGTGCAATCTAACTCAGTTGCAGAGGCAATGCGAATTAATTTCTCTTTCCCTCCTGCTTTAACTGGTATAGTAATGTCATTTTTAATCGCAATTGTTATTTTAGGCGGTGTAAAAAAAATTGGGAAAGTGACGGGATATGTCGTTCCTATTAAAGCTTTCTTTTATATAATTGCTGGTCTTATAATTATTTTCTATCACTACGACCAAATTCCAGAAGCTTTTTCACTTATTTTTTCTGGTGCATTTAATGGTACAGCAGCTGCTGGTGGTTTTATTGGGGCAACAGTTGCATCAGCTATTCAAATCGGAATGGCGCGTGGTGTATTTGCGAACGAAGCTGGTTTAGGGAGTGCCCCTATTGCCGCGGCGGCGGCAAAAACCGATTCGCCTGCAAAGCAAGCTTTAGTTTCAATGACTGGTACTTTTCTAGATACGTTTATTGTATGTACAATTACAGGACTAGTATTAATTACTACAGGTGCTTGGAGATCTGGTAAAACTGGCGTTGAAGCTACAACACTTGCATTCCAATCTGTATTTGGTACTGCTGGTAGTATGATTCTCGGTATCGCAATTATTTTATTTGCCTACTCTACTATTTTAGGCTGGTCGTATTATGGAGAAAAATGTGTAGCTTATTTATTCGGAGAAAGTGCAGTTAAATATTATAAAGCAATCTTTATTGTTATGATTGCAATTGGTGCTAATTTAAAGCTAGGAATCGTATGGACATTTGCTGATATTGCAAATGGACTTATGGCAATTCCAAACTTGATTGGTCTAATTGGATTAAGTAGTATTGTTGTTGCTGAAACGAATCGCTTTTTACAAGCAGAGAAATTGAAAGAAAATAATAAAAAACAGGCAAGTTAATCTATGAAAAAAGGAATGACTCATACATGATGAGCGTTCCTTTTTTCATCCCCTCTTTTACTTAATTACTATCATTAAAAATATATTTATATCAATATTTACTCCTTTTTATTCCTTCAAAAGTTTTTAACATAAATGTCATAAATCGTATGGTCTAACTATATAGTTGAAAAGGAATGCGACATTAAGGTGTCACTGAAAAACTCATCCAAGAAAAGGGAGGAAAAATCTTTTGAAAAACAAAATCATCGTTTTCCTATCTGTTTTGTCATTTATTATTGGTGGTTTCTTCTTTAACACGAATACTTCAAGCGCTGAAACATCATCTACTGATTACGTTCCTAACCAATTAATCGTTAAGTTCAAACAAAATGCATCTTTAAGTAATGTGCAATCTTTTCATAAATCTGTCGGAGCTAATGTCTTATCTAAAGATGATAAGTTAGGTTTTGAAGTCGTACAATTTTCAAAAGGTACTGTAAAAGAAAAAATAAAGAGCTATAAAAATAATCCAGATGTGGAATATGCAGAACCGAATTATTACGTTCACGCCTTTTGGACTCCAAACGACCCATATTTTAATAATCAATACGGGTTACAAAAGATTCAAGCTCCACAAGCTTGGGATAGCCAACGAAGTGATCCTGGTGTAAAAGTAGCTATTATTGATACAGGAGTTCAAGGCTCACACCCTGATCTGGCTTCGAAAGTAATTTCTGGGCATGATTATGTTGATAACGACAATACATCTGATGATGGTAATGGTCATGGTACACATTGCGCTGGAATTACTGGAGCACTTACGAATAACAGCGTCGGAATTGCTGGTGTTGCCCCACAAACTTCAATTTATGCTGTCCGCGTATTAGATAATCAAGGAAGTGGTACTCTTGATGCTGTAGCGCAAGGTATTCGAGAAGCTGCTGATTCGGGTGCAAAAGTAATTAGTTTAAGTTTAGGAGCTCCAAATGGTGGTACTGCATTACAACAAGCCGTTCAATATGCATGGAATAAAGGGTCTGTTATAGTTGCAGCTGCTGGAAATGCTGGAAATACAAAAGCTAATTACCCTGCTTATTACAGCGAAGTAATTGCAGTTGCTTCTACAGATCAATCAGATAGAAAATCTTCATTCTCTACTTATGGTAGCTGGGTAGATGTTGCAGCACCAGGTTCAAATATATATTCAACATATAAAGGAAGCACGTATCAATCATTAAGTGGTACATCTATGGCAACACCTCATGTTGCAGGAGTCGCAGCTCTTTTAGCAAATCAAGGATATAGCAATACACAAATCCGCCAAATTATTGAGTCTACTACTGATAAAATTAGTGGTACAGGTACGTACTGGAAAAACGGTAGAGTCAATGCATATAAGGCTGTACAATACGCTAAGCAATTACAAGAAAATAAAGCTTCTTAAGAAAACTTTAATCAGTCGATCTACCATGAATGCAGAATAAAATAGAAGGAGAGACTTCTATAATTAAAGCCTCTCCTTCTTACAAACTATATTACTCTCCCTGCTTTTTAACCATATGTAAATACAGTACAAAATCCATCATTGTCGATGAATGACCAAGTTGACGAATCATCGCTGTTATATTTCCTCTATGATATGTACCATGATTTACGACATGTTGCACTAATTCTAAAATCGAAGTTTCTAATTTCCCTACGTATGGATTCTCAATAACAAATACAGCATTCACATCTTGTATTGTAATTAAAAACTCTTTATATTGATTTGCCATGTTTTCAAACATTTTTTCTAATTCATGTAACGATTTAGTTTCAATTTGTTTTCGTAAATCTTCTCGGTCTTGTATTGCTTCATTCATACTTTTACCATGCAATATATGTAACCACACTTGATCTGTAATATAAATATGCACAAAAGTATCCTTAATGGATGGGAATACACTCTGTATCTGCTCATTAAAAATTGTCTCATAGTTTGGTAACTCTTTTAATCGATTGAATAATCTAGTATTAGCCCAAGCATGATAATCACACTGTTTTAATATATAATCTTTCAATTTATATTACCTCCTTATTGTATGAAACGAATGGTTTGTTTCTTCATTTCTGATTCTCTATCAGCCTTTGCAATCCCTTTTTCTTTCATTTCATGCTTATTTATCGTTTTATATTTTACATACGTATAAAATTCTGTTTGAAATGGAAATGGTGTAATCCGAATTGTTTCCTCGTCCACCCATTCAGCTTGAATAAGTTTCTCCTCTTTACTATTAAACATTTCTGTTCCTTCAAAACCATCTTTAAATAAGTCAATTTCATCTTTCTTTTTGACACCAGGCTTATTCATACATACGTATAAAGAAAGTTCATCACAAAACTTTAATAATCTATAATGCTTATCGAACATCGCAAACTGTTTCTTTGTTAACGTTTTCAAAATTCTTTTTTGTCGTTCTAATTCATGTTTATAAAATGACATCATCTCTTCATCTTCCTCGTTTAGTGGAAATGATAAAAAATGTTTACTACAAAGCAATGCCCCGTATGGATTAGAATTTTCAATTTCATTCAATCCAATCGTATAAAAAACAAAACGTAATGGGCTTGGACAATCCATAAATGTATATGGAATATTTTTAGCATCATTCAAAATTGGTACTTTATCAAGCTCTATCCATCCTCTGTCATGCTCATATATTGCATCAACTGTTTCTTTTAAATATGTTTTATCTTCAAAAAAGTCTTCTTTTATATGCTTTGCAATCTCTCCAGCCAAAAAACCATGATCATGTTGACGAATTAAAATACTTTCCTTCTCATTTTTTTCACGAAAAATCATTCGTATACTCCCCCTCATCCTCATATTAAAGCTTTTTATATGCATCGATTCTTAATTAATCCCTAAATAATAGAAGGGATTCAGTCTCTTGCAACGAAATTAACATAATTATATAGTATTCTTTCTAATCATAGTGATAGCTTTATCTTTACTATCTATTATACTAAAACATTCATTCCAAAAATTTTTTTATGAGGTGAAAACATGAACAAAACAGAATTAATTAAAAACGTAGCTCAATCAGCTGATATTTCTCAAAAGGACGCTTCTGCAGCTGTACAATCCGTATTTGACACAATTGCTAATGCATTACAATCTGGAGATAAAGTTCAACTAATCGGGTTTGGAACTTTTGAAGTACGCGAAAGATCTGCTCGTACAGGACGTAATCCGCAAACTGGCGAAGAAATTCAAATCGCCGCTGGTAAAGTTCCTGCATTTAAAGCAGGTAAAGAATTAAAAGAAGCTGTTAAATAAAAACAAGAAACCAGCCATTTTATAGGCTGGTTTCTTGTTTTTATTTAAGCAATTGCTTTATATTCTCTGCATGATACACTTCACAAATATAAAATACACATTTGCAGTTACTTACAATTTGATACTTTCTAGTTGGATACACATTCGCTGTAACAGAACATCCATCAAACAATTCAATAATATTTCCAGATGGCTGATATCCTTCATATAATACGTTTCTTCTTACTTCCATCTTTTCTATAAGCTTTTCAACAGGAATATTTCCACTCTCTAATTCACTCTTTATTGCGTCCGGTAAAAACGAAGTGTCTGCAAAAATTAGATTTTCAGATAACACCTTTCCTTTATAACTAACATTAGATACACGGTAAAGAAATGTTCCATCTTTATCAAAGAAATTCTTTGCTTCTTTCGGAATGTACTGTCTACCAAGTGCCTCTTGTTCAAGAACATCAAACTGAACTGTATCATTTAAAAGCTTTTCTAAAGCATGAATGGATGATGTATCTCCAGAAAATAAAATATTTTTAATTGCTTGTACATTATAAGTGAATTCATTCTTTCTATTTTCCGCTACTAACATGAGGAACACCTCTTCTGTAATTTTTTTATTTAAGATTTAAAAGTGCTGCCGCGTCTAATTGCGTAATTTCAGTCACTTCCTTACTGAATATTGCAACAGAAGCCCTATAATCTAAACTAGGCCTTACATCTTCCATCATTGTATTACTTGCTAACTCTTGTCTATCCTTAAAAACCAACAAGTTTGGAGGATCATTTGGAGCTGATACTGTAATATGTACTGGTGGAATCATTAGTCCTTCACCTGTCGCTTTCAGCACCGCTTCTTTTCGAGTCCAATATGTTAAAAAACCTTCTATTTTCTGTTCATTTGGCAGTTTCATAACTTGCGCTATTTCAATGTCTGTTAATACACCTTCTGCCATTTTCATAACATCTATACTTGGATTCATTTGTTCTACATCTATGCCAACAGGTGCAGATTTTGTAAATGCAACGACAACCCACTCACCTGAATGCGAAACGGATAATTGCGGCATACCTTCTGGTAATTGTGGTCTTCCATGCTGCAATTTACATACTGAGCACATTCGATCAATTGGTACTTGGACTGGTGACATAGAAAGTATCTTGCCGAGAACTAATCTACTTATTACGCAACCTATTATAAAACGAGCTCGATCTGCCGAATGATGATACGAATTTGCTTTCTCTCGCTCTATATCATTTAGTAAATTGTAATGCCATGATTGTAAATCCGAAATTCTTGCCCACCATATTTGACAATCATTCTCATTCAAAGTTGGAATAGAATCTACAACTTTACTTTCTATCATGTAAACTCTCCTTTATTCAACGAATATCAATTTTCATAAAAAAGCATACGTATATTGTTATTCATTGACAAGTACTTTCTCTTTTTCTGATACAGATAATGTTTTTTCTTTCTTCTTTGACATTACCTCTTTATCGGAAATACGTAAAGAAAATAGTAGTGCTATGAGCAAAAATATTGCTGAACCAATTAATGCTGCTTGATATGGTAAAAAATCGGATTGAACGTTATTACCTCCAAAACCAGCTAGTATACTAGCTAAAACCGCTACTCCTATTGCTGAACCTAGTCGATTTTGCACATTGAATATAGTAGTCGCTCTCCCCATAGAAGGCGGCGTGATATTGTTAAAGGCAGAAAATTGAACCGCACCGACAGATTGACCTAAGAAAATACCGATACCAAACAATAATGCCCGGATTTGCCACGGATTCGTATCGTGATTTACAAAACTCAATAAAACAAATATAACCGCCGTACATATTAATCCAATAGAAATTACCTTTCGAGCTCCTAATTTCTTATATGACCATGGTACAATTTGTGAAGAAATCATTAATCCAATCGCCTCTGGAAATGTCGTAAGTCCTGATTCCAGTGCAGAAACTCCTATCACATTTTGATACATAAGAGGAAAAACAAATAACATTCCTAATAAACCAGCTGATGAAAATAATGATATAATGCTCATCTTTCTAAAGACTGGTTCTTTTAATAAGCGTAAATCTAACATCGGTTGCTTTACTTTCAGTTCTACAATTATAAACAATGTAATGAATACAACCCCAGCTATCCCAGTACTCATAATTTCTGGAGAAATCCACCCTTTTGATGGTCCCTGGCTGAGTGCATATATGAGCATCGCAAATCCTGGTGCTGATAAAATAAAGCCGAGCGAATCAAAGCGACCAGCTGATTTTTCAACATGTTCTGCTAAAAATAGAAGTCCAAATAGCAATGCAACGATTCCAAACGGTAGATTAATATAAAATGCCCAACGCCAAGACATTTGCTCTACAAAGAAACCACCGATGATAGGACCAATTGCTGGTGCTACAGCAATTGGAAGTATAATGAACCGGGAAATCTTCGGTCTTTCCTCTGGTGAAAATGTTCGAAATAACATCGCCATTCCGACCGGTGTTAAAAGCCCTCCGCCAGCACCTTGAATAATACGGAAAATATTCAATGAAGTAATATCGTTAGCCATTCCGCATAAAGCAGATGCAATTGTAAATACGAAAAGAGCAATTAAAAATACTCTTTTCGTACCAAAACGATCTCCTAACCAACCAGAAATCGGAAGGAAAACAGCTAAACTAACTAAATATCCAACATTCACCGTCCCCATTGCAGATGGAGGTACTTGTAGTTCTCTACTTATCGTTTGCAGTGCTACATTTACAATCGTTGCGTCCATCGCAGCCATAAACATCGCAGTTATATAAACGATACTTACAACTACTTTTGGATTTAGTTTTTCTTTCATTATCGTTTTCCTACTAATGTTTTTTCGCGAACTTGATTACCTTGTGGATTCAAATCTTTCCAGTTATATTCAACATATTCTAAGCAGCTCTGCCTACTAGCTTCTTCATATACGACATTCCAGCCAATAGGTACATCGAGAAAAGCAGGCCAGAGAGAATACTGGCCCTCCTCATTTATTAATACTTTATATGTGTAATTATCATTTTCAAATGGATTCGTCATACTCTACTTACCCCTTTCTTATTCTGCAAATATTTCGCTAATACTTGTCCAATTTCCGTAAGTGGACCTGGCTGACATAGATCTTTATGTCTACAATCAATATCGTGCTGCACAATTTGCCCATCTAAATAATTTAGCCACGTATTTGGAGAAATAGGATCAAACCAGTCTGGTATAACAGTAGATCTAAAGAATAAGATATCTCCGTTATAAACTTTCGGTACATATTTCCCTAACAACCCTACTGAATTTACATATGTTTCTTTCAAGTTCAATATAGTCTCTTCTTCAAGACTTGCTAATGCACTTCCATCTTTACGAAGGATTTCAACTGCACTTTCCATTGTAAGTGGTTTACCATCCATGTTATCTGGGTCATATCCGCCTAAAGCAAGTAATGCGATTAACGCTTCCTCTTCAGTAGGCGCTTCCGTATTCGGTAAGAAGTGTCCAGGATAAGAGTCAAGCATAACGAGTAATTCTACTTCTTCCCCTTCATTTTGTAATTGCGCCGCCATTGCATGCACAACATTTCCTCCAAGCGACCAACCTAGTAAACGATATGGTCCATGAGGCTGTACTTCACGAACATGTTTCAAGTAATCCGCCGCCATCTCCTCTAAACTTTTTGGAAGTTCTTCATTTTTAGCAATACCTCGTGCTTGTACACCATAGATTGGATAATCTGTTCCTAAAGATTTCATAAGTCCTGCATAGCACCAACTTAATCCACCAGCTGGATGTACACAAAATAGTGGTAATTGATCCCCGCTTGCTCGTAATGGAAGCAACACATCAAGTGCACTTTGACCATTCCCCATCTCAAGTCTTTCAGCTAACCCTGCAACAGTCGGTGCTGCAAATAAAGTGCCAATATTTAGTTCCACTCCAAGCGCCTCTTTCATGCGGCTCATAAGTTGCACTGCAAGGAGTGAATGGCCACCAAGATCAAAGAATCCGTCATCAATTCCAATTTGAGGTACACTTAGCACTTCTGTAAACAAGTCACATAACATTTCTTCTTGCGGTGTTCTTGGACCACGACTAGAAGATGATGCAATAAATTCTGGAGCTGGCAATGCCTTTCTATCTAATTTACCGTTTGGAGTTAAAGGTAACTCATTTACTACTACAAAAGCGTATGGAACCATATAATCTGGTAAACTACCACTAGCAAACTGACGCATTTCATTCGTATCAATCGCTTTATTATTTGATGCAACGATATAAGAAACTAACCGTTTATCCCCTGGTTGATCTTCACGTACAATAACGGCTACTTGCTCAACTTTAGGGTGCTTCATTATGACTGCTTCTATTTCTCCTAATTCAATTCGGAACCCACGAATTTTGATTTGATGATCTGCACGTCCTATATAATCTAGCGTCCCATCTTTACGCCAGCGAGCTAAGTCTCCTGTACGATACATTCTTGTACCTGGCTTGCCAAATGGATCTGCGATAAAGCGTTCAGCCGTTAATCCTGCTCTTCCTAAATATCCACGCGCAAGCCCTGCACCTGCAACATACATTTCTCCAACTACTCCAGGTGGCACTGGTTGTAAATAGTTGTCTAACACATACACTTTAAGGTCAGGTATACTGCACCCAATTAAACTATTTGCTCGTAAAGAGACGATAGTTTCATCTATTTCAATATAACTAACATGTACTGTCGTCTCCGTAATACCGTACATATTAATAAGCTTTGGTGCGTTATGAGGATGTCGACTATACCAATCTTCTAAGCGACTTAGCTCAAGTGCTTCTCCTCCAAAAACAACATATCGTAAAGATAATTTTTGACCAATCTCTTCATTTTCACGATCTGCTTGCATCAATTGATAGAACGCTGATGGAGTTTGGTTTAAAACCGTAACCTTTTCTTTAACAAGAAGCTGTAAAAATTCTTTCGGCGAGCGACTTACAGTATGTGGCACTACAACTAAACGCCCTCCATATAATAAAGGTCCCCAAATTTCCCAAACCGAGAAATCAAAAGCATATGAATGGAACATCGTCCAAACATCGTTTTCGTCAAACTGGAACCAATGATCAGTTGCTCCTAAAAGTCTTACTACATTTTGATGAGGTATCATAACGCCTTTCGGTCTACCCGTTGACCCTGACGTATAAATAACGTAAGCAATATGTGATGGAGATAATGGCTTAATGCGTTCCACTTCATCAATATTGTCTTCACTATATTTCTCAACTTCTGCTATTACTTTTACATTATCAATTAAAACTTTTAGTGCCTCATTACATTCAATTTCCACTTCTGAATTCGTTAAAACACATGATGGTTTCGCATCGTGTAGCATAAATGAAATACGGTCTGCTGGGTAATCTGGATCTAACGGAAGGTATCCAGCACCAGCTTTAAGAACAGCTAATAAGCTTACAACCATGTTTAATGATCTTGGCATCGCTAAAGCAACGAGTTGATCAGGACCAATCCCTTTTGCTATTAGGAATCGAGCTATTTTATTTGCTTTTCTATTTAACTCTTCATAAGTTAATTTCTTATCTTCAAAGACAACAGCAATAGAATTTGGATTTATATGAGCCTGCTTTTCAAATAATTGTGGCAATGTCATTTCTGGTGCAATTTGAAAACCACCATTCCACTTTTCTAACACTGTATTTTTCTCTGCTACAGTTAATATTTCTAATGTGCCAATTGATCGATCCGGATGTTTCGCTGCATCATCTAATAACAAAATAAATCTTTCTATTAGTTTTTGAACCGTTTCACGTTTATATAAATCGGTACTAAACTCTAGTAATCCATGTAAACCGTTCGGAGTACCGTCACCCCCGTTACTCTCACTAATTTCAAATGTTAAGTCAAATTTTGCAGAACCGACGCTTTGAATTTCAAGGCTCGCTTCTATATCCGGGGCATCAAAGATTGCTTCTGGCGTATTTTGGAAAGCTAACATAACTTGAAACAACGGGTGGCTGTTTCGAGTACGCACTGGGTTTAACACTTCAACGAGTCGTTCAAATGGAACATCTTGATTTTCATAAGCTGCAAGATTTGTCTGCTTTACTCTATTCAATAATTCTTTAAAACTTGGATCTCCTGATGTATTTGTACGTAACACTAATGTATTTACAAATAAGCCGACTATGTCAGAGAGTACATCATCATTTCTTCCAGCAATCGGACTTCCAATTGGTATATCAGTGCCTGCACCTAATCTTGTAAATAGTGCACTAAGCCCTGCTTGCAATACCATAAACAAACTAGCTCCATTTTCACGTGCAAGCTCTACTAACCTACTATGCATACCTTCATCTATATGAAAATGAATTGTTTCCCCGCGGTAACTCGTCTCAATTGGACGCTGGAAATCTGTAGGTAACTCCATTTGGTCTGGTAAACCTTTAAGTTCTTCTTTCCAAAAATCTAATTGTGTTGAAATAAGACTCTCTGGTGTCGTTTCATCACCTAGCAATTGCTGTTGCCAAAGTGCATAATCTGCGTATTGAACGGGAAGTGACTCCAGCTGAACTCTGTCACCTTGACATCGCGCTTTATACGCCGCTGTAAAGTCTCTCGTTAACGGCTGTAATGACCAGCCATCACCTACAATATGATGTAATAGAATTAATAATACATGTTCGTTTTCACTCACTGTAAAAAGTTGCAAACGAACTGCCGGCTCAAAATCGAGGTTAAAACTATACCTTACCGCCTCTGAAAGTACACTTTCTAATTCATCTTTACATGTATTAGTTATAACCATTTCTAGATTTAAGTTTTCCATATCTAAAATTTTCTGATAAGAACTACCTAATACGTTAGGGAAATTTGTTCTAAGTGTTTCATGTTTCTCAACTACATCATAAAAAGCACCTTGTAATGCTTCCCGATTCAATATTCCATTCATACGAATGACTAGCGGAATATTATAAGTAGGACTTGGACCTTCTAAACAATTTAAGAACCATAACCTGCGCTGTGCAAATGAAAGTGGAACTTCATTTGGCCTACTTGCTTTCTGAATAGCTGGTCTTGCACTTTTTGCATCGTTTAATTGTTTCGCCAGTTCGGCAACAGTTGGTGATTCAAATAGTTTCCCGATTCCTAATTCCACACTTAACGTTTCACGAATTCTTGCCATTAAACGAGATGCGAGAAGTGAATGTCCACCCATTTCAAAGAAATTATCATCAATGCTAATTCGAGAAACACCAAGTACTTCTGCAAATAAATCACATAATATTTCTTCTTTCGGATTTCTAGCAACTCTCTCATTGTTCATTCCATTAAAATCAGGAGCAGGTAATTTCTTTCTGTCAACCTTACCATTTGGCGTTAATGGTAATTCTTCTAGCACAACAAATGCCGATGGTATCATATAATTCGCTAAACTTTCTGAAACATAAGAACGAATTTCTGAAAGATTAATCGGTTCCTTTTCTTCTGCAACGATATACGCAATGATGCGTTTATCATTTGGACGATCTTCTCGTACTATTACTACCGCTTGTTGAATATTTTCATGTCGTTGTAATACCGTTTCAATTTCAGCTAATTCAATTCGGAATCCACGAATTTTAATTTGATGATCTGCGCGACTAATGTACTCTAACGCACCATCACTACGCCATTTCACAAGATCTCCTGTACGGTACATGCGCTTCCCTGATTCTCCATAAGGATTTGCAACAAACCGTTCAGCTGTTAACTCAGGTTTTCCTAAATATCCGCTTGCAAGTCCTTCCCCTGCAATATATAATTCCCCAATAACTCCAGGTGGAACTGGTTGTAACCCTGCATCCAATACATACACTTCTGTATTGCAAATTGGCTTTCCAATAGGAGGTATACCCTTTTCACCTTCATCAATGTTCATGAAAGTAGACCAAATCGTCGTTTCAGTTGGTCCATATAAATTAGTTATTGAGCAACCTAATTCTTTTAATTTATTTGCTAAATGCGCTGAAAGAGCTTCACCACCAACTAGTATGTTTAGCCCTTGTAGCTTCTCTGGATAATCAGTTACTAACGCCTGCCAAAGCGTCGGTGTAGCCTGCATAATGGCCACTCTTTCTTCATGTAAAAGTGTCGTTAATGCAGAAGGCTCTTGTATGTCTTCTTTTTGCGCAATTGTTAAACTTGCACCACTAATAAGAGGTAAATAAATTTCTAGAGCAGAAATATCAAATGCAAACGTTGTAACTGCTAATAAATGATCATTTTCATTTAATGAAAACTTTTGTTGCATAGCCATTAAAAAGTTACTTAAACCTCTCATAGGAACAATTACACCTTTTGGGTTTCCTGTTGAGCCTGAAGTATATATTGTATAGGCTGGGTTTAAAAGTGATGCATCATTCTTACATGCTATATTCATACGAGAATATGTATATAACGCTAGTTTCGTTTCTTCTTCATCTAATACAATTTTTTTCATATCATTTTCTATAACTAACTTAGATGAAACAGATGAATGTGTTATGATACAAACTGGTTTTGCATCATTTACTATATAATTAATTCTTTCTGCTGGGTATTCTGGATCTATTGGTAAATACGCTGCACCAGCCTTTAAGACTGCTAGCATACTAACTACCATTTCTATTGATCTAGGGAATACTAAAGCTACAAACTGGTTTGGTCTTATTCCTTCTTCTACTAAATAATGTGCTAGTTCATTCGCTCGTTCATTTAGCTCTTTATACGTAAGGTTTACACCGTCACAAGTAATGGCTAGTTTATTGGGATTTTTTTGCACTTGTTTTTCAAATGATATAGGCAGACTGATTAACTCATCGTCTTCCTTCGTTTCATTCCATTCCAATAAAACTTTATGATTTTCTTCAGGCAGAGTAATGTTTATTTTTCCAATCGACTCGTTTTTCTCATAATTATTTACTACTAATTCAAATAGATTCATAAATCTTTCTTTATGCAATGCTAGCTCCGCGCCATTATATACTTCAGGATTTGCATCAAAATGAATCATTAGCTCATTTTGATCAAAACGTTTATATACATTTATTGATAAATCATCGACAGGTCCTGCTGATAAATTATGCGTAATACCACGATTTCCAGCAAAATTTAGCCCGTAATCAAAAGGCATAACATTCACTAACGGTCCAAACAACCTTTGATTTTCACCTAGTAACTTTAAGTCTCTTCTTAATTCCTCATGACGGTATTTATAATGGCGACGTACATCTCGGATTTCTTTAGAAACTTGTTGCAATAATTCCGCAAGAGTTATATTTGGAGTTACTGTAATACGAAGTGGCACTAAATTCATTACCATACTTGGTGTATGAATAGATACCGAACCTAGACGTCCCATCATCGGTAAACCTAAAACAATATCATGTGCACCTGTTAACTTATGCATATAAATACTTGTTACAGCGACAATGAATTCCGGCCAACTTGTTAACGAAATATTGATATCTTCTAATAAAGTTTTCGTGCTAGAACTAGATAAATAAGCTGTTTCTCGTGAAAATCCATTTGATGTTCTCGGTGCTCGCTCTGCCAAGCTTACAACTTCTGGTTCATCCGCAAATTTTTCTAACCAAAAAGTACGATCTTCCTGAAATTTTTTAGACTCACGATACTCAATATCTTCTTGTACGACTTTTGTAAGAGAATCAAATGGCTTTTCATTCTTGTTTGTTTCTTCTATAAGTGATGTATACTCATTCGCTACTTTTTGGCTAAGAAGTGAAAATCCATAGCCATCCATCACAATGTGATGGATGCGCTGATACCAAAAGAAACGATTATTTTCAACTTGAATAAGTGCTTCAGTAAATAATGTATCTTTTTTCAAATCGACTGGCATAGATAAATCATTTTTCATCCATACTTTAGCAGCTTCTTCAGGGTTTTCTTCTTTACGAACGTCAATAAAATGCATATGAAACTGTGATTCTTCAATAACTTGCCATGGGCCAATTTCATCCTCCTCGAAGCGAACATGAAGTGCTTCTGCTTCCATTACAACTTTACGTACAGCTAATTCGAAAATTTCTTGATGAATATTTCCGTTTATTTCTACATATTCCCCAGTATTGTAAATTGGATTAAGCGGATCTAATTGTTGCGCAAACCACATACCAGACTGCGCAGATGATAACGAATGACGAATCTTTTGACTGTTAGGCATTCTTTACTACCCCTTTATTATGTAGTCTATTTGTTACAGCACCTGTGCTGTTTGTGAAGATAGTAAACTGTACCAACCTGCAACAGTTGGACGTTCTGCTAAATGTGCAAAAGTGATTTCTTTCCCTTCACGACGCCACTTCTCTACTAAACTCATAATTCTGACCGAATCAAGCCCTCTATTTAATAAGTCCTCATCAATATCAATACTCTCTACTGGCTCACGAAGTAGTTGTGCAACTAGTTCATGCACTTCCTGTATAGTGATTCCTTCACTCTCATCATCTTTTACACTTTGTAAATCGTTTAACAGTAGGTTTGTTGATGTCGTTACTGCACATCTATTAGATGCATACTCCAATGCTTGTTTATGATGCTCTAGTGAAAAATCAGCAACTGCATCTGCTACAAAGAACGGCTCTATACCATCCATAAATGCTTCACAAGCTGTTAAAAGACAGCCAATATGCGCATAAATACCGCAAATAATGAGTTGATCTTTTCCTTGTTCATTTAAAATTTCTAATAGATTTGTCTTTTTAAATGCACTATATCTCCATTTTGTGAGGAATATATCATCCTCATCAGGAGTAAGTTCATCAACAATTTTCTTTTTATCTGGTCCAGCAGGTATACCGTCACCCCAAAAGTCTTGTAATAAACCTCGTTGTTCTAACGTTTGCCCACCAGGTTGTGCTGTATAAACAACTGGTATACCAAGTTCCTTACATTTTTCTCTTATCATTTTTATATTTGAAATAAGTTCTACTTTTGGTGATTCTTTATCGCTATATGCATCAAGAAAATATTCTTGCATGTCATGAATTAAAAGTACTGCACGTTTCGGATCTGGTGTCCAATTCACTTTATTTTTTGGTAGTTCTGATTCAATTGGCATTTTATATACTGAAATAGATGGGATAGCCATCTAATCACTTCCTTCCGGTTTTTATTATTGTTTTACTGTAATAAGCTTTTCAGCAATGACTTTACGTAGTTCTTTTTTGCTGACTTTTCCGACTCCTGTTTGCGGGAATGCTTCAATAAATTCAATTCGATCTGGAATTTTATAAGCCGCTATACCACGTTCTCTTAAAAACATTTTTAATTCACTTACTGCTGGAACTTGTCCGCGAGCTATAACAAAAGCACAGGTGCGTTCACCTAAATAATCGTCAGGCATAGATACAATTGCTACGTCATGGACCGCATCGTGTGCTAATAGATGATTTTCAACTTCTTCCGCAGCAACTTTCTCACCACCGCGGTTAATTTGATCTTTATCTCTTCCTTCTACAATGATGTATCCTTGTTCATTTACTTTTACAAGATCACCTGTGCGATAAAATCCATCCTTTGTAAATGATCGTGCATTATGCTCTTCGGCTTTATAGTAACCACGAATTGTATATGGACCTCTTGTTAATAAACTACCTACTTCGCCAGGTTGTACATCGTTGTCATTTTCATCAACAACTCGTACTTCATCGAGTGCAGACATTGGTCTACCTTGTGTATAAATAATAAATTCTTCCGGATCATCTAATCTTGTATAGTTCACTAATCCTTCCGCCATACCGAACACTTGCTGTAACGTACATCCAAATGTAGGACGTATACGTTTTGCAACCTCAGCGCTAAACTTAGCACCACCTACTTGAATAATCTCTAGGCTTGATAAATCGGCATTACGAGAAGATGCAGCATCAAGCCAAATCATTGCTAATGGCGGAACGAGCGCTGTAATTGTAACTTTTTCTTTTTCGATAAGAGCAAAGGCCTCATCTGGACTACCACCAGTTGCCAATACCACTTTTCCACCCGCATAGAAAGTTCCAAATGTCCCTGGAGAACTCATTGGGTAATTGTGTGCTACTGGAAGAACTGCCATATAGACGCTTTCTGCATTCAAATTACAAATTTCAGCGCTAACACGTAAACTATAAATATAGTCATCATGTGTTCTAGGAATTAATTTAGAAAGACCTGTTGTGCCTCCTGATAATTGGAGAAATGCAACATCACTTGGCTGAACTTCTGGTAATGAGACGGGATCCATATACAGATCATTTATGTTCACAAACTCTTCTTCTTCTCCCACTACAATTACATGTTGTAACGTTGGCACTTTCTCTTTCACTTCTCTTGCTAATTTTCGATAATCAAAACCGAGAGCCTTATCTGAAATAACGTAAGCGCTCGCCTCGCCAAACTCACAAAAATAACTAATTTCACTGCTTCGATGTGAAGGTAGTGCAAAGACAGGAAGCGCTCCAATTCGAAATAGTGCAAAACATATTTCGAAAAACTCGATAATGTTAGGTAACTGGATTACAACTCTGTCCTCTTTCTTTATTCCTAAATTCAGTAAACCTGCTGCTAAACGATCTACCTTTTTATTAAGTTCACTATATGTTATATGCTTCTTACCACTTACAACCGCGATTCGATCTCCATATTTCTCAGCCCGCTCTCTTAACACTCCTCCAAATGTTTCACCAAGCCAACATCCTGCTTCTCGGTAACGATCGGCAAATTCTTTTGGCCATTCTGTATAACCTACTAGCATTCTTTCTTCCCCCTATTTTTCATTAAGTGAACTATCTCTTAACCCTAAAGCTTTTAGCATTGTTTGGAACTTAGCTGATGTTTCTGCTAACTCATCTTCTGGTTTTGACTCAGCAACAACTCCAGCTCCTGCATATAAACGAAGTGTATTTTCTTGTACTTCAGCACAACGAATTGTAACAATCCATTCTCCATCTCCATTTAAATCGCTCCATCCTAGCATTCCTGTAAAGAACTCGCGGTCAAATGGCTCAATATGCTGTATAGCTTCTCTTGCTTTTTCCATCGGAGTTCCGCAAACTGCTGGCGTAGGATGAAGGGCAATTGCTAATTGTAAAGAAGAAGTATTTGGATCCTTAAGTTCACCTTTCACTTCTGTAGACAAATGCCACATCGCTTCACTATGAATAACTGATGGCTTTTCTGGAACATGTAATGTATGACAATACGGACGAAGTGCAGCGACAACCGCTTCAACTACTACCGCATGTTCATGTAAATCTTTTGGCGAAGAAAGTAATTCCTCTGCTCTTCTTTTATCTTCTACTGGGTCCTCACTACGTGGCCTTGAACCAGCTAACGGGTTAGAAATAACTTGCATACCATTACGTGAAACAAGTAATTCAGGGCTTGCTCCAATTAGCGTCTTACTGTTCTCTTTTTCATCTTTCGGTAAATTTACAGCAAATGTATAACCATGCTTATTATGCTCTGCTAATTCTCGCAGAAGTTTTTGCTTATCAATCTTTTCGGAAGATTTAACATCTAACGATCTGGATAGAACGATTTTCTTTAAATCACCGTCCTGTATTTTTTCAATTCCTTGCTTCACACCATTCATATAAACTTCAGGGTCTGGCACTGGTGTCATTTCAAATGTTACATTCTCATTTGTTTCAAGCTGATTTGTTGTATCCAATTGTAAACGCTCAGAAATTCTGCTATATTCTGGTACGATGAGTTGGACTTCTTTTCTACGATCAAATGGCAAAGCACCCACAACGATAGGATTTGGATTTCCAGCTTGTTTCGCATTACTTAATGTCGCTTGCACAAGCTCTGGGAAACTTTCAATTTCACGATGCTTTACTGTAGTAAACTCTCCTTCTGCTAATATCGTTCGAGTTGGTGAAGCGAAAAAGAATGAAGATTCAGTCTTATAATCTTCTAAAAGTTTTTCTGACAATTCCTTTACAGCTATATGTTCATTCATAATATAATAACCTCCTGAATTTTTATTAAACTCCTAACGTAGCACCGCCATCAACACATAAATTGTGCATTGTAATATGACTTGCTCTATCTGAGGCTAAAAATAACACTGCTTCAGCAACTTCTGAAGGTTGTGCAATTTTTTGTAATGGAATTCCGAGTCTATATGTATTTTGAGAACCAGCAATTATATTTTTAGCTCCATTCTCATCAGCCCATAGTAATCTTTGCATCTCAGTTTCAGTAGAACCTGGAGAAACTAAGTTGCAGCGTATATTGTATGCCGCAAGCTCTAGTCCTAAACATTTCATAAACATCGTCGTTGCGGCCTTTGACGCAGCATACGCAGCCATCTCCATTCTTGGCGTATTTGCCGCATTTGAACCGACTGTAACAATTGCCCCCGATTTTCTTAACATCATATTTTTACTTACCGCTCGGGACATATTGAAAACCCCTGTAGTATTTACAGAGAATGTTTTATTCCAATCTTCATCACTTAACGAATGAATTGGTCCCATACGTAAAACCCCTGCAACATTTATTAAAATATCTATTGGCGCTATTTCATTTGCAATATGATTTACCATGTCTTCAACAGCGGCGCTATCACTCACATCTAAACGAAACGTTTTCATACGTGTATTGTTTAATTCATTTTGATTTAAGAGTACATTTAACCCCTCTTCATTTTGATCAACCGCAATAACTGTGGCTCCTCTTTCTAAAAACATTTTGGCAACGACACTGCCTATGCCTTGTGCTGCACCTGTTACTAAAACTGTTTTCCCATCAAATTCCCCTAAGTTCATTTTCTCTATCCTTTCACATAAACATTAATTTCATTAAGTAACACCGATGATATTGATTTTCATTATCAGTTGTGTTGTAAAAAATAATACACTTACTAAACTAATTGGTCAAGTGCGCATTACTTTAAAATCCATTTTATTGATAATGTTTTTCATTTACCATCTTACACCGAAATGATAATGTTTCTCAATAAACTTGTCAATC
>NZ_JBNLYC010000081.1:0-19985 GCF_050172015.1 Bacillus sp. GMa5/1
AGCGAAGGTAACAATTATTGAGAAACTTTTTTGTCGTATTCTATCAAAAGGAAGAGGTAGAAACAAAGAGAATAACGAGAGTTAAGGAAGAGGGTATACAACTAGTAACCTTCTAAAAATAGGGTTAACATCTTTTAAAAATAAAAGATTAGCTATTATTAAGGAAGGGAAAATATAAAATATTATAAAGAACACCTTCTTTCAAAAAAATAGGGGGAGTAATATGCGACTGATGAGAAGATGTGTGGCCTTACTAATTGTATTTTTTATCATGGCTCCAACGATTAGCACAAATGTACAGGCAGAAGTTATAAAAGAGCTTGGAAAGGGGTTTCCTGATACAGAAGTATTCACACCTGGAGAATGGTTTTTAGGCCAAAAACCTGCTAATTATGATGAGAATAAACCGCCAATTCTCTTTGTACAAGGAAGAAATGGTAATGCTGATAGTTGGTATGGAAAGACAGTATATCATGATATAAATGATATGTATGATTATGCTTTAAAAGCAGGCTATCAAACAGTGTTTATACAATTGTATGATGCTGCAGGGAAAGGTTCGGCTAGTCAGTGGGATAACGGAAAGTTGTTAGCACAAAAACTTGAAGAAATATATAATCATTTCGGTAAAAAAGTTAATATTGTAGCGCATAGTAAAGGTGGTATTGATACACAAGCCGCATTAGTTGAATATGGTGCGAATCGATTTGTTGGAAATGTTATTACACTTGCTACACCGCATCACGGCTCAAATTTAGCAGATTTGTCATATAGTTGGTGGGCAGGGTGGCTTGCTTCTATATTAGGTCAAAAAGATGATGGTACGTATTCGTTACAAATAGGTGAAATGGCAAAGTTTCGTTCAATAATAGATAACAACCCAGCAGCTAAATTAAACCGTTACTATACGGCTACTGGAACTAGCTGGGGGCCAACATTTTCTGCATTATCTATGGGTGGGTTATATTTATCATCGTACGGTTCAAATGATGGACTAGTAAATGAATGGAGTGCGAAGCTATCGTACGGTACACATTTATTTACAGATTCCAGATTTGATCATGACAATATAAGAAAAGGATCAGCTGTTTTTGCACGAATTGAACCATATTTACGTACGACAAATGTGGGATTACCAGCTTTAGTAGCATCCAGCACTAGTTCAAATGGAGATCTAGAACAATTAAATACAACTTCAAATCAAAATATTTTAGGAGGCGAATTACCACAAAATCAGTGGATAGAGCAAACCGTTACAGTTGATAAAAAAGCGGAAGGAATCGTTTCTATACTAACTGCTTCTTCTGATGTAGAAGTACAAATGGTATCTCCAAAAGGAAAAATCTATGCAAATAAAGATAGCGCTATAACTACTGGTGAAGGCGAATCTTTTTTTAATGGGGCGACAATTAGAACGTTTAAGTTTGATAAATTAGAAGTAGGCGAATGGAAAATCAAAATGATGGCGAAGCAGTCGAAAGATGCATATTTAGTTGTAAGCGATTACAAGGATGACGCACCATTTGTTCTTCGAATGCCTACAAAAGTTAAAATAAATCAACCTGAGTATAAACTGAAAAAATCACCTGTAGCACCTGAAATGAAAGGGGATCTTTCCATAACAGTAAGAGTCGTTAATAAAGAAGGTAAGTTAGTCTCTGAATTTAATGAATTACAAAATGTTAATACGAATACATTTACAGGTGCTTTGAAAGATATAAAACAACCGGGAGTATATAACGTTACGATGGATATAAAAGGGATGAATAAAGAAGGAAAACCATATAATCGTACGATTGTTAAGTCGGTTTATGTAGAGAAATAAGGAAGAATAAATAAGTATAATAAAAAGTGCAGAAATCTTGTGTTAGAAAGAATTCTGCACTTTTTTATGTGGGGAGAGATAATAAAAGTTGAAAAAACTGTTATTCAATAAAAAAAGATGCTGAAATAGCATCTGAATGTGAAGAAATAATTTTAACTTAGTTTTGTAACTGTTAATTCAACTGAATTTATACCATTGTCACAAGTTACAATACTTTGACGATTAAAACCACTATTATTTCTAAGTTGAAGAGTTGAATTAGCAGGCACTGTAACAATTGTTTCGCCAACGAGTTGAAGACATTCGTTATTTGATGAAGTATTCATTTGAATAGCGAAGTCACCTTGACTATTAGCAAGTGGATTGTTATTTAAAAATATAGTTATGACTGGGATATGTGGAAATACAGGATTTAAAGTAGTATTAATACTGGAAATGAACGAAACTCTATAATCACCAGCTTGTCTAAAGTGTATAGTAGTAGGATTTAGTAAGGAAACACCTCCTGCTAAAGGTCCAACGTGATTAAATGGAAAAGGATCGCCAAAAGGAACAGTTATAAATTCAGTTTGCCAAAAAGTTCCGTATGCAGGACAGCTTCGTTTATGTGAATGGTCACATGAACATTTTTTATTTGAACTGGAAGAAGATTTGCATGAGCATTTTTTATACGAGTTTGAAGAATGATAGTATGAACCCAAAATATTACCTCCTATTCTTAATAAATTTAAACCACATAGTAGTTTATGAAGATGAATCACAATTGGCGTGTATGCTTGTACTATAAAAGGAAATAGATTTGGAATATAAAGTGGTCAAATGATGAAGTGTAGTATTTGGGTATTACCTGTAACACCTTTTGAAGATGATAAGGTTTATAATTTGATAGAAAAATAAATGGAATTTCTAAATAGATTGAAGTAACGAGGAAACGTTTATCCCACTATTTTCCGAGCAGTAAGACTCCCATCTCAAAATTCAGCGAAAGCAAAGAAGTTAGGTGGGGGATGAATTAAACCCCCACTCATTAAAATTTCACTTTACTATATTTATTTAGTCTGACAAAACAGAAATATTACCTTTAGCTGTATGGATGTTATCATTTGGTGAAAATATAATATTTATCTATATTTATATTAGGTTATTCAGTTTATTTTTTATTTGCGTAGCTGAGCAGGAAAAAGTCAGAAAATATAGAATAATATACATATGAAGCATTGTTTGTTTTTGGTGTGAATAGTAATTAAAGATACGCTAAAATATTTAAAATTGTAACGAAAGAGAGATTAAATAATAGAGGGAGCAACTTACATGGAAAATATATTAAAGGTATCTTCAAAATCAAGCCCAAATTCAGTCGCAGGTGCAATAGCAGGAGTACTAAGAACAAGTGGTAATGTGGAAATTCAAGCGATTGGGGCTGGAGCTATAAATCAAGCGATTAAAGCAATTGCGATTGCAAGAGGGTTCGTCGCTCCAAGTGGTATTGACTTAGCTTTTGTTCCAGCGTTTCAAGAGATTTCTATCAATAATGAAGAAAGAACAGCGATTAAATTAATTGTAGGCCCTAGAAAGAAAAGGTCTTAGTAGAAGAGAGCGTTACTATAAGGGAAAAAGGCCAATAGACTTCCCAGGTTAGATACGCTATTTTATGTAACCGATCCTTGGGTGTGGACACGGCATTATACCGGACTCATGTCTGTTAATTTCTCCTTAAATTTAGCGCGTGTTCTAGATACTTAAAAATGCCAAATCCTTTGTGATATAAGGGATTTGGCATTTTTGATGTTTTTAAAAATAAACAACCTTAAAACTGCTCATTTAGAAGATTTAGTTTTAGTAGCGGCCATTGAACGTTTTTATGATAGTTTACCTGATAAATGGTCTTTCTAATTCTTGCAGCTATAGACTGTTCGTGTTGGTATCTATTCAAGTCAATTTTATTACGCTCCATAACCTTTGTTTTAATTTGATTCAGTGTTCCTGCTCCATCTAGTTCGGTTAATATTGCTATAATTTCATCTAGCCATGAAGTGCTGTTGGACATACATATACCTCCTAATAAAACATGTGTACTTATTTTTATTTTAATCTTTTAAATTTATATATTCATATATTGATTCAACAAAATTAGCAAAATATAAATCTATTGATAATATTATTAAAGCGTTGAATGAGAGCTTTATTCTTTCTGAGGATGAGCAAGAGGAAGATATGTATCAGGCTAATATTGATTCGGATTTTAGTAAAGTAAAGATTGCAGAAGAAGAGAAACCGGAAAATCGAAAAAAAACTAAAATGGAATCTGGTAGGGAAGTATGGCCTCGTGATCCGAAAAAAGCTAAACAAGCTATTAAACAGGCAGAATTTAAATGTGAAATAGATGACACACATGAAACATTTGTATCGGAAGCCAGCCGAAAAAATTATATGGAGGCCCATCATCTAATACCGTTAAGAATGCAACATGATTTTGAAAATAGTTTAGATGTTGTTGGAAATATAGTTAGTATATGTCCGAACTGTCATAGGTTGATTCATTATGGAAGAGACAAAGATAAGAAAAAAGTTTTAGAACTTCTCTTTGAACAAAGAAAAGATTCTTTGAAGAAGTTCGGTATTGAGGTATCTCTCAAAGAGCTATTTGGATACTATGGAATTCTAAAATAAGAATATTCATAGCTATAGTGAAGGTAGAATGTTTCATACTTAAACATAGCTATTATTGTGATGGAAATTTAAATTTCGTCTTTTGAAAGTATCAATAATTTGTATTATTTTTATAGGGTTATATATTTTTCTTTTGCTCTGCTGTATAGCAGAGCTCTTTTTTTTTGTCGTACAAAAGCCACCTATATATGTGAAGTGCACCCAAATTGTTAGGCTGTGTCTAACAATTGGGGTGCACTTCAGTCCTGTCGGGCGGCTTCTTTTAATTTATATTCACCAATTCATTAAACTTAAACTTAGTATTCAAACCAAAGGCATCTGTACAATATATAGTTTTCGTCATCGGTTCAATATGTAATACATTTATGTACATGTCTTGCACCATTCCATCACGATAGTATGAGATATGTATTTCTTCTTCCTCGTGAAAAGATTGCATTAACGCTCTTTCTATTCGTTCCATAGTATCTTGTGTTAAAAAAGGTTTAGGTACTTTATATTGTTCCTCAAACATTCTATGTATTTCCTCGTATTGCTCCGGTATTGAAGCAAACGGATTCCATTTCACCATACCTCTTCCACGTACTACAGGAAAGCTGTTATATCCCATGATGTAATACCTCACTTTTGTTTTTTTAATGCCACTACAAACAAACATGTGTTCTTTTTTAAGGTTTGAAAAGGGACCATTTTGTTAACATGAATATTCAAAAATAATTTTTTCAAGTTAGAATATTCAAAAACTTATTTATGCAAACAAGCATGTCATGATAACATTTAACAAAAGGGGGTAGAAGTAGATGAGTGTTGACATTATTTCTAAAGAAGAAATCACAAAATTATTAAACGAATGGTATCAAGCTATGATTTCACAACGTGTATTACAGTCTCAGAAAATAAAAGAAGATATTGCAAATAAAATCAATAATATTAAGGAAGACCAAACAATATTAGTCTACTACGCTTTATTGAATGCACGGTATAAACTGCTAATTCGGGATATGGATAGTACAAAAGATATTCTGGACAAAATCGAGCCTTTACCAGAGTCTACAGAAACATTTTTAGAGTACTATCATCATTTATTTAAAGCAATTTACGCTATTAATAAAGCAAACCATAGTGAAGCAAGAATGCAATTTGAAAAAGCTGAAACGTTTTTAGAGTACATGCATGATGAAATTGAAAAAGCTGAATTTAATTATTGGCTTGCAGTCCATTACTATCACGTATTAAAACCGATCCTAGCAGTTCAATTTGCTACAAAGGCGAATGAAGTATTTTCAATTAGTCCAGGGTATGAATTAAAAACTGCAGCATGCTTAAATACTTTAGGAATGGCACACATTCGACTAAATGAATTCGAAAGTGCAGAGGAATATTTACTTTCAGCACTAGGTACCTTCCAAAAATCTAATGATGAACTTCTTATTAAACGAGTTAAGCATAATTTAGGACTTTTATACGCAAGTCAAAACATGCCAGAGTTAGCAATTAAACACTTAGAGGATTCATTAGAAAATAACGCTAAAACTATGTTTCTTTTAGCAAGAGAACATTTTAAGTTAGGTTATAGTCATATCGCTAATGAATATATTGAGAATGGCTATAAGATTAGCGACTTATGTTATCGTCATCATTTCCGAATTTTAAAAGCAGTACATAACTATGTACCGCAAGAAGAATTAGAAAATGTGGTTATAGAAGGTATTTCGTATTTTGAAAAAGAAGAATTATATGATTGGGTAAAAGAATATGCTTCTCTTTTAGGTGAAAGATTCTATGGTTCAGAAAATCACAGAAAAGCAAGCAAGTATTTGCACATCGCTTTAGATGCAGACAAAAAGAGCATAGAAAGAAGGGCGCTAAAATGAAAAAAGCAATCTTATTAATGATGATGTTATCCGCTGTTTTTACTTTTGGTCTTACTAATGTAAAAGACATACCACAAAACGAAGCAATTGAAGTGTTTATGGATCATGGAGAACATATTTAAAACCTAAGGAAGAGGGCGCTTATAGTGTCCTCTTTTTAATATCTATTATATGATGAGGTTGCAGGTACGTCTTTTGGTTATTGTTTGATAAACGTAAGATGTTTCTAAAAATGTGTATACAAAGGTGTAATTTTGTACTGTATATGTTCACGTACTATATAAAAAAGTATGAAAATCTATAAAAATAATTATTTCAATAAAATTTGTTTTAGATATTAAAAAGTGCCAAAACCCTTGTGGTATAAGGGGTTTGGCACTTTTGTGTTTTTTATATTTTATCAAATAAACAATTCTAAAACTGTTCATTCTTCTCCCAAGATTCAACGATATAATGTGCGATCGTCGGATTGAAGCCTTTACCAACTAAAAACATAATCGCAGCAACTTCTGTTAATGCGTGTTCATGTGATGTATGTTTTGCTTCATTTAAACCGTAATCTACCCATGGTTTTACGAAATCTAGTACGGGTTTCTTGAAAGGTAAAAACTGTGTACCGACAACTTGTTGAATTTGTTGTTGTGTTGGTTCAGTAATTGGTCCAGGTGGTAAGATTTGTGGTTGTGTAATGTCTAGTGTTGGTCCAGGTGGTAAGATTTGTGGTTGAGTTGGATCTATTGTTGGTGGTTTAGGTGGTGAGACACGTGCGTCGTAGTTTGGTTGATACATTTGTTGTTGGTATTGCGGTTGTTGTGGTTGAGTTGTGTATGGGTTTTGTGGTGCTGCATATGGATTTTGTTGATATTGTTGTTCTTGGTTTTGTGGTGCTGCATATGGATTTTGTTGATATTGTTGTTCTTGGTTTTGTGGTGCTGCATATGGATTCTGTTGATATTGTTGTTCTTGGTTTTGTGGTATTACATATGGATTTTGAGGATATCGCTGTTCTTGATTTTGTGGTGCTGCATATGGATTTTGAGGATATTCATAATTTGGACGTGTGTCATATGGATTTTGTTGAAATTCAGTTTCTTGGTTTTGCGTTGTTGCATATGGATTTTCGTCATATTGTGGCTCTTGCTGCTGTAACTCTTGTTCTTCGTATTGTTCTGTGTATCTCTGTTCTTGTTGTTGAGGATACAATGGTTGCCTTGGATAAGGCGGTTGATTATTATAGAACATGTTTATTCCTCCTTCATGATGATGCCTACCACCTAGTGTATGGGCGGACAAGAAAATATGTGATGAAAAAATGCGGGCGTGTTACAATAAGTAACTGGGTGAAGATAAAATGACAAAACAAGAAAAAATTCAAAAAACAATTACTTTTGTAAAACATATTTTAGAAAAAGATGCGAGTGGGCATGATTGGTATCATATTGAACGTGTACATAAAATGGCGATTTCTTTATCTGAGCAAGAAGGTGGAAATCGTTTTATAATTGAAATGGCAGCATTACTTCACGATGTGGCAGATGAAAAGCTAAATGAAAGTGAAGAAGCAGGAATGAAAAAAGTTTCTGATTGGTTAGAAGAGCTACGTGTTGAAGAAGAGGAAAGTAAACATATTCTTCATATCATCGCCAATATGTCTTATAAAGGTGGCCATGGCGGCACAGTAGAGTCACTTGAAGGGAAAATTGTTCAAGATGCGGATCGTTTAGATGCTCTTGGCGCAATAGGAATTGCTCGTACATTTGCATATGGCGGGACGAAAGGGAGATTAATGTATGATCCAACTATTCCGCCGCGTGAAGAAATGACGAAAGAAGAGTATAGAAAAAATAATGATCCATCTTTAAATCATTTTTATGAAAAACTTTTGAAATTAAAAGATTTAATGAATACGAATGCAGCAAAACAAGAGGCTGAAATTCGTCATCTTTATATGGAACAGTTTATTGAACAATTTATGAAAGAGTGGAATGCACAAATATGAAAATGTTAACTGTGGAGAACTTATCAAAATCATATGGGGAAAAGCCGTTATTTGATGGATTATCATGTAGTATTACAGAAGGACAACGTGTCGGAATTATCGGTGTAAACGGAACTGGTAAATCGACATTATTAAAAATTATTGCAGGATTAGAAACTCCTGATACAGGTGATATGACGCATTCACGTGGGTATACAATTAGTTATTTATCACAGCAACCAGAGTTTGATGAAAAACTGACAGTATTAGAGCAAGTGTTCCATGGTGATACACCTTTAATTCGTCTTCTTCGTGATTATGAAAAAGCACTATTAAATATTGAAAAAGATCCAAGTAATGAAAAAGTACAGGAACAATTATTTGCAGTGCAGCAACGTATGGATGCAATGAGTGCATGGGAAGCAAATGCAAGTGCGAAATCTCTTTTAACGAAATTAGGAATTACAGATTTCACTGCAATTGTTGGGAATTTATCTGGTGGACAGAAAAAACGTATCGCAATGGCACAATGTTTTATTGAAACACCTGATTTATTAATTTTAGACGAGCCTACGAACCATCTTGACCATGAGACAGTTGAATGGTTAGAAGAATATTTAGCAAGATATACAGGTGCGGTATTACTTGTAACCCATGATCGTTATTTCTTAGATCGTGTGACGAATCGTATTTTTGAATTAGATAATGGTAAACTATATAGCTACGAAGGAAACTATAGTACATTTTTAGAAGCGAAAGCACTTCGTGAAGAGCAAGAATTGGCACAAGAATCGAAACGCCAAAATTTATATCGTCGTGAACTTGCTTGGATTCGTCGTGGTGCAAAAGCCCGTTCTACGAAACAAAAGGCGCGTATTCAGCGTTTTGATGAGCTAAAGGCACAAGAAGGACCAGCTGCAAAACAGTCAGTTGATATTGCACTAAGCGGAAGTCGTCTAGGAAAGAAAGTACTTGAGTTAAAAGATGTAACGAAAAAATTTGGCGATAAGACGGTATTACATAATTTTAATCATATTGTGAAACCGGGTGATCGTATCGGAATTATTGGGGCGAATGGAAGCGGGAAATCTTCCCTATTAAATATGCTTGCAGGTAAGTTATCTCCTGATAGTGGTGAAGTGGAAGTAGGACAAACTGTAAAAGTTGCTTATTATACGCAAGAAAATGAAGAGATGAATTTAAATCAGCGTATGATTGAATACATTAAAGAGATTGCAGAAGTTATTCATACGACAGATGGAAAAGTAATTGGTGCATCTCAAATGTTAGAACGTTTCTTATTCCCGACGCATTCACATGGTACACCACTTGGTAAACTATCTGGTGGTGAAAGAAGACGTTTATATTTATTACGTATTTTAATGGGAGAACCAAACGTACTTTTACTTGATGAACCTACAAACGATCTAGATACACAAACATTAACAGTACTAGAAGATTATTTAGAAGATTTCCCAGGTGTCGTTTTAACTGTATCGCATGACCGTTACTTCTTAGATAAAGTAGTAGATGAACTGTTCATCTTTACTGGCGGAGGCGAAGTGCGTGAGTTTCTAGGTAGTTATACAGATTATTTAGAAATGGAAAAAACGAGAGAACTTATGGAGAAAGCGGAAGTTCAAAAAGAGAAAAAAGTTGTAGAAGAAGCTCCAAAACAACAACGTAAACGTAAACTTTCATACAATGAACAGCGTGAATGGGAAACGATTGAAGATACAATTGCCGAACTTGAAGAGAAAATTGAGTCAATTGGAGAAGAACTTGCGAAAGTTGGATCTGACTTCACAAAGGCACAGGAATTATCTGAAGCACAGCAGAAAACAGAAGAAGAGCTAGAAAAACAGATGGAAAGATGGAGTGAACTATCAGACATCGTTGAAGGATTAAAATAAAAACAAGCTGCATATATTGAAAAGTAAAGAGAAAAACTTTACACTATTGGTAGAACCTATTTTAGGAGGGAAACAATGAGAACATCTAATCCAATGTTGAAAAAAGAGGCATTCCGTAAAGAGGGAGCAAGCGCTTCTGCGATGACGATTGGCGGAACAGTAGGCAAAACGTTCATTATGCTTATCTTGCTACTTGCAACGTCTGTCTATTCATACATACAGATGATGCAGGGGACGATGAAGATGCCAGTATTAATTGGTGCTTTAATCGTTGCGGCAATCATCGCATTTGCGTCTATGTTCTTCCCGCGCATTTCACCTTTTGGTGCACCAATCTATGCAGCGGTAGAAGGGGTTGTGTTAGGAAGTATTTCAGCAGTTTATACAATGAAATTTGGCGATTCTATCGTTTTAAATGCTGTATTACTAACAATCTCAATTCTATTTGCAATGTTAGTGTTATATGCAACACGCGTAGTAAAAGTAACGGATAAATTCCGTACAGGCGTGATGGCAGCAACACTTGGAATTATGGTTATGTATTTAGTCGTATTCCTACTAAATATGTTTGGCGTAACTGTTCCATACATTCACCAAGGTGGTACAATCGGTATTATTATTAGTGCAGTTGTTATTGTAGTTGCTGCATTAAACTTATTACTAGATTTCGATTTAATTGAAAATGGTGTACGTAGTCAAGCTCCGAAATATATGGAGTGGTACACTGCGATGGGACTAATGCTTACATTAGTATGGTTATACTTAGAAATTCTTCGTTTCGTTTCTTACTTTACGAAAAATGACTAATAAAAAATCCTGCATGAGAAATGCAGGATTTTTTTATTTTTAAAGATAAATTGATTTCATGGTATAATATGGATATTGGTAACTTGAGTTAAGGGGGGATGGAATATGATGAAAGAGAAGAAAGGGATTATGAAAAAGCTATTTTCTAAAAGTTTTTTCATAGAACTAGATGATGCTTTAACGTATCCATCATCAAAAGTCATTACTTCAGCAATAGAGAGATATGCGGCTAAATGCAATGAAAGACTAAAATTTGAGAGTAAAGTTAAACCGATTACTTTCTACTTAGAAAATGTAATGTACCGTGCTGAAATAAAGATGGCTCGCGGAGGATATTACATATCTTGTACTGAAGTGTAATAAATTTTGAAACTATACATGTTTGAACTATGTATGGTTTCTTTTTTTGTTTTGTAAGGTCTAAAATAATACTTTTTACTTACGGATATATCATTTTGTACTTTTTACCATTCAAACATTTCTCCTTACAATGAAGAAAAACATGTGAGGTGGTATAACTTATGATGAATCGAGTTGTATTAATCGGTAGATTGACAAAGGAGCCAGAATTATACTACACAAAACAAGGCGTCGCTTATGCACGAATATGTGTTGCGGTGAATAGAGGATTTCGAAATAGTTTAGGTGAACAACAAGTCGATTTTATTAATTGTGTTGTTTGGCGCAAATCGGCTGAGAATGTAACTGAATATTGTAAGAAGGGATCACTCATTGGGATTACAGGGCGTATTCAGACTAGTAATTACGATGATGAACAAGGCAAGAGAATATATAGAACTGAAGTTGTGATTGAGAGTATTACCTTTTTGGAGAGAAGGCGGGAGGGGCATCGTAATAAAAGGTGATTTTAAGTAATAGCTTCGGAAAAAATTGTGGAAAGTATTTTAATAAACTTAAAGAGGGGATACCGCCAGCTTTTTTGAAAAAACAAGTAAAGAGTATACAAAATTTTATAACGTTTTTTGGCTAATCCAGTAACAAACGAGAACCATAAAACCCATCACAGGATAGGAATGTATAAAAAGATGAATCGAGTGATAGAAAATAAAAAAGGGATTCCTTCTGAGAGTAAGGAATCCTCCTTTTTGTTGCAACCGATAATGAGACGTTATGTTAATTAGAAATGTATACGATATTCATAAAATCCGAACTGTTCAATTTGTTAAAAAAACTATAGTTGAAATTCTTTCTTTATAATTTCAGCTACTTCTGTAGCATTTAAATTCGTATTATTGATCCTTATATAATTTTTCTCTGTAATTTCTCCTTCTCTTGAATTTAATCTAAAATTTTCAAATGTGCTTAATAAATTTTGTTCAGATTGTTCAATCTTTCTTTTCGTTGGCTTATGTTCAAGTCGATGAGGTGTTTTATTTCGTTGAAGTCTTTCTTCTACATCAGCTTCTAATTCAACAAAATAAATATCAACCCCTTGGGAACGAAAAATATTACATATACTTTCAACATCATCCCAATCTTTCTTTTCATTAAACGCCCATACGTATGTAAAAATCATTCCATAATGTTCACTCTTTGAAAATGATTGAAATATTTCCTTTCGGAAAAGATGGGTTAATCGCCACATTTCCGAAGAGAATCCATACAATGGCTCCAATAAATCAATTGTCATATGGTTATGAAATAATTTTAAATCAGTCATCTTTGCTAGTTCTTGTCCAACTGTCATTTTCCCAACTGCTTGTGGCCCAAATATCAAAACAAACTTTTTCATCGAATTCCCTCCAAAAAATAATAAGACATTAATTATAAAATAAGAGATTCTGTAAATGTATCACAATCAAAATATTTTGTAGAATCTATATACTTTTCTGCCTTTTGTATTTATAAAAATAGTTGTCTTCCAATAACGAAAATTATGTAAATAAGCTATCCATATGGATAGCTTATTATATTTTTTTGCTTAGCGTGTTTTTTTCAAAAATAATGGCGATGCCTCAAGAAATGGATAAAAAATAAAAATCATCGGAAACGAAAGCTTTTAAAATCCCGTTCCTAATTTAAAATGTAAAAAGAATGAAATAGTATGGTAGCGGGAAGAAAGTAGTAAAATTAAGCATCCGAGTAGGAGTATAGAGTGATAACATGTTACAATACAGCTAAGAACATGCAATAAAGGAGAGTTTTTTACGTGAAGATTAAAGCAATTGAACCGACGCCAAGTCCAAATACAATGAAAGTTATTTTGAATGAAGTATTACCATCAGGAGCGCGTAATAATTATACAAATGAAAATAAAGAACAAGCACCAATGCAAGTGCAAGAAATTTTGAAAATTGAAGGCATTAAAGGTGTATATCATGTAGCCGACTTTTTAGCAGTGGAGCGAAATGCGAAGTATGACTGGAAAGTTTTATTACAACAAGTTCGTGCTGTTTTCGGCGAAGAAGTAGTGGAAGAAAGTGAAGAACAACAACTTGCTCATTTTGGAGAAGTGAAAGTGTTTGTTCAAATGTTCTTTACAATTCCAATGCAAGTAAAGTTAACAGATGGAACGACGGAAGAACGTGTTGGTTTACCAGATCGTTTTAAAGAATCAATTATGAAAGTGCAAATGTCTGCACCAAACGTTGTAAAAGAGCGTAAATGGGTGGAACAAAGTACACGTTACGGTAATTTTGAAGAAATTGGGAAAGAAGTAGTGGAAGAGATTGTTGCTGCTTATTCAGAAGAACGTGTAAATGAAACGGTTAAAGAATTATTAAATCAAGCAGGTGCTGTTGAAGTAACGATTCAAAAGCGTGAGCCATATAAAGTAACAGAAGAGATGATGAAAGATTCTGACTGGAAAAACCGTTTTGCAGCATTAGAACAAATGGATCCTACTGAAGAAGATATTCCAGTGTTGAAGATGGCGTTAGATGATGAAAAAGTTTCAATACGCCGCTTAGCAACAGCGTATTTAGGTATGGTAAAAGGTGATGAAGTATTACCGTTATTATATAAAGCGTTGTTAGATCGCTCTGTAAGTGTTCGCCGTACTGCAGGAGATTGTTTATCAGATGTAGGTGATCCGGCAGCGATGTTCGTTATGATTAAATCTCTGAAAGACCCAAGTAAATTAGTACGCTGGCGTGCAGCGATGTTCTTATTTGAACTTGGAGATGAAAGTGCGATTCCAGCATTAAAAGCAGCGCAAGATGATCCAGAGTTTGAAGTAGCGATGCAAGCACGTCTAGCATTAGAGCGTATTGAAGGCGGAGAAGAAGCAAAAGGTTCTGTATGGAAACAAATGACGGAGTCACGTAAAGGGGAATAATGCATGATTGTTTTCTATGATAGTTGGTGTCCGATGTGTACGGCCGTTGCAGAACGTACGAAAAAATTAGATAAAAAGGGTAAGATGAAATTTGTTTCATTTCGAAATGAAGATGTAGTTGAGAAGTATGAGCTTTCTCAAGAACTACAAAGTAAGATGGAACAAAGACTGTATATTTTAAAAAATAATAAGTGGTATGACGGTATTCAGAGCATAGATGTATTAGCAAAGGCCGTTCCATCTTATTGGTTTGCAGTTCCTTTTATAAAGTTATCTATCGTACTTGGTTTTGGAAGTAAAGTATACGATTATATCGCTAATAATAGAAAACTTGTTCCAGTGGGACATTGCCGCGGTGGGGTTTGTGAAATCCCTACAAAAAAATGAAATCATCGTTATCTTTCTTTTGCACCTATTAATAGAGCGTGATATGATGAATTTGGAATGAAAGTTGAAGGAGAGATTACAAGATGTCAAATGCTTATGAAGAATACATGCGCCAAATGGTAATCCCAATGCGCCAAGAGTTAGTGCGTTCTGGGTTTGAAGAGTTAACTACAGAAGAAGCTGTAACAGAATTTATGGAAAATACATCAGGTACAACTTTAGTAGTTGTAAACTCTGTTTGTGGTTGTGCAGCTGGTTTAGCACGTCCATCAGCAGGTCAAGCGGTTGTTCGTGCTGAAAAACAACCTGATCATCTTGTAACTGTATTCGCAGGTCAAGATAAAGATGCTACTGCAAAAATGCGTGAATACTTCGGAGAAATTCCTCCATCTTCACCATCTATGGCATTATTAAAAGGAAAAGAAGTTGTTCACTTCATTCACCGTCATGAAATTGAAGGTGCAACTATGGACGAAATTATTACGAACTTAGAACAAGCTTTCGAAAAGAATTGCTAAAGAAGGGGGAGAGTAAATCTCCCTCTTTTCTTTATATAGAGGTGAAACAATGATCGTAACAACAGCAGGAAGAACGAATAAAGAAATGACAGATTATGCAAAGCTGGTAGCCGCAGAATTAAATGCTTCTTTCGTTAAACGTAATGACATACCAGTACATAAGCTGCATGAGCAGTATGAACAAGATGTGCTTGTCGTAGGGAAGAACCGATTAGCTATTTATCCGAAAGGTACGGAAGAATCGTTTTTCTTTCATCCGAACTCAGCGATGTTTCGTGTGAAAAGGTTAATGCGTGGAGAACACGATCCGTTTGTACAAGCCACGCAATTAGAGAGAGGAATGACAGTGTTAGATTGTACGCTCGGGATGGCATCAGATAGTATTGTAGCTAGTTATGTTGTTGGTGAAAGCGGAAAAGTAACAGGACTTGAAGGCAATGAGTATATGGCTTATATTATGGAAAATGGTTTGAAAACATGGTCTTCATCCGTTTCTGAAATTGATGAAGCAATGCAAAGAATTCAAGTAAAGAAAACGGAGCATTTTTCATTTTTAGCGCAATGTGAAGACAATAGTTACGATGTTGTTTACCTTGATCCGATGTTTGAAGAAACTGTCATAGAATCCGACGGAATTAAAGGATTAAAACACTTCGCTTTGTATCATGATATTACTGATGAAACAATTGCGGAGGCAAAACGAGTGGCGAGAAAATGTGTCGTTTTAAAAGATCATTTTCGTAGTTCTAGATTTGAAAAACACAATTTTTATGTATACAAAAGAAAAAGTGCTAAGTTTCACTTTGGTGTAATTCACCCTTGCTAATTGTTTGAAAAGATGTATAATAAGCAATAATTAATTAAATATACTGTCTGTGATGAAGAGAGTAGTCTTTTTTAGAAGGAAAGCGAGCTAGGGATGGTGTGAGCCTAGTACGGAAGAAAAAGATGAAGCGCACTTCGGAGATGCTTCTTGAACGAATAGTAGAGAAAGCCGAGGCCCCCTGTCCTCGTTATAAACGGGAAAGTGGTTCGTAACGAACAACAAGGGTGGTACCACGGGTTAAAACTCGTCTCTTTTTTAGAGACGAGTTTTTTGTGTTTTAAAAAATAAGGAGGTTGTATCATGGATTATAAAATGCAGTTTGTGGAAAGTTTATCTAATATTTTCACGAATGAATTAACGCAAAAACAAATTTTAGATTTAATTGAAACACCGAAACAAGATGAATTTGGAGATGCAGCGTTCCCATGCTTTTCATTAGCGAAGCAATATAAAAAAGCACCAGCTCTTATCGCAAAGGAAGTTGCTGAGAAATTCAATGATCCGTTTTTTACGAAAGTAGAAGCCGTTGGTCCTTATGTAAATGTATTTTTCAATCGTGAAACTGTAAGTGATGCAGTATTAAAAACAGTTTTAGCGGAGAAAGAAGAGTTCGGTCAAAACCACTTTGGCTGTGAAAAAACAGTAGTAATTGATTATTCCTCTCCTAATATCGCGAAACCTTTTTCGATGGGACATTTACGTTCTACAATGATAGGAAATTCGCTGAAACATATCGCTGAAAAATGTGGCTATGAAGTTGTAGGGATTAATTATATAGGAGATTGGGGAACACAGTTTGGAAAGTTAATTACGGCTTATAAAAAATGGGGAAATGAAGCAGTAGTTAAAGAAGATCCAATACGTGAGCTATTTAAGTTATATGTCCAATTCCATGAAGAGGTAAAAGACGACGAAGAACTAGAAGAAGAAGGACGTGCTTGGTTTAAGAAATTAGAAGAAGGTGATGAAGAAGCGGTAGAGCTTTGGAATTGGTTCCGTCATGAGTCCCTTAAAGAATTTTCTCGCATTTATGAACTTCTCGGCGTAGAATTTACTAATTTTCAGGGAGAAGCATTTTATAATAATTTAATGGAAGATTTTATTGGGATTTTAGAAGAACATGAGTTGCTTGAAGAATCAGAAGGTGCATTAGTCGTTAATTTAGAAGAAGAAGGAATGCCGCCTTGTTTAATTAGAAAATCAGATGGTGCGACGATTTATGCAACGCGTGACTTAACGGCAGCTTTATATCGTCAAAACACTTATGGGTTTGATAAAGCGCTATATGTTGTTGGTCCAGAACAAAGCTTACATTTCAATCAATTTTTCACCGTATTAAAAAAACTTGGCTATACTTGGGTTGATGGTATGGAACACGTACCATTTGGCTTCATTTTAAAAGATGGTAAGAAAATGTCGACACGTAAAGGAAGAGTTATTTTACTTGAAGAAGTACTCGAAGAAGCAATCGAACTTGCAAAACAAAATATTGAAGAGAAAAATCCAAACTTAAAACAAAAAGAAGTAGTAGCAAAGCAAGTCGGTGTTGGTGCAGTCATCTTCCACGATTTAAAAAATGAGCGTATGCATAATATCGAATTCTCATTAGAAAATATGCTGAAATTTGAAGGAGAAACAGGACCTTACGTACAGTACACACATGCACGTGCTTGTTCTATTTTAAGAAAAGAAAGTGTAGAATTTGAAACATGTACATTTGCTTTAAAAGACGATCATAGCTGGAGTGTCGTAAAATTACTTAATAAATTCCCTCAAGTAATTGAAGCGGCTTTCAATAAAAATGAGCCATCTATTATTTCGAAATATATATTAGATGTAGCACAATCATTCAATAAATATTACGGTAATGTTCGTATATTAGAAGAGAGCAAAGAAAAAGACAGCAGACTCGCATTGGTTTATGCTGTGACGGTTGTATTAAAAGAAGGATTACGTTTACTTGGGGTGGAGGCACCTGAGGAAATGTAACATAGTAGTAAACTGACAAACTGGGTCTAGTATAAACCTGGTTTGTTTTTTTATTGGATATATATTTTTTTTGCAAAATCAATTAAAATCTTTTTAGAGAGGGTGATTCATATTGATTCGAACTTTTATTTTACAAATTCCTTGTCATAGAAGATTAGATAGGAGTTTTTTTAAACTACAAAAGTACATACCTTTATGTGCGCGTTGTACAGGCATGCTTATTGGTATTTTAATGTTTCCAATTTATTTTTATATGACACCTTCATTTCTTTTGGCAATCATACTATCATTTTTCGCTCAAATTCCGTTACTTATCGATGGGTTCACCCAAAAGTGGAAATGGAGAAGTAGCTCAAATTTGCTAAGAATAACTACTGGTGTATTAAGCGGTAATGGTATGGGATTATTCATTTCCTCTAGTGTTATATGGATATTATCTTAAGATATATAGTAATGGAGGTATTTACATAGATGTTCTGGATTTATTTAATTCTAATTTTTATTTCAGGCGGAAGTGGAATTGGTTTTATGACTCAAGATAAGTATACAGAAGCAATAATAGCTTTTGTTATTTGTATACTATTGTTTGGGCTACTGTATTATTATCTTAAAAGAAACAAAAGAAAGAGAAAAGCAGATTGTGACGATTTAGACTGTACGGATTGTTTTGATTGTGATTGTACTTGTTAAATTTTTCTTCCAAATAAAAAGCTAGTGTATTATTAAAAATACACTAGCTTTTTTGCTTTGAAATTTTAAGAAAAGTGTAGGAATACGGCTATTATATAGAGAACTTTAGTTTTGTATATAAAAGGAGGCGTTAGATGTTGGAAACGTATGATTGGAACAATAAACTAACATATTTAAAAAACACGAGAGATTTATATTACAACGACGATTATGTAAGCTTTTTAGTAAATACAGTTTGGAAGATTACTAAGCCTGTACATATCGTTGATTACGGTTGTGGATATGGTTATTTAGGATTAGTATTAATGCCATTACTCCCAGAAGGTTCAAAGTATACAGGTATTGATAGTGGAGAAACATTATTAGCTGAAGCCAGAGAGTTGTTTCGTTTACTTCCGTATGATTCAGAATTTCTTGAAGGAGATGCTACAGAAATTGAACTGAACGATAAATACGATATAGCAATCTGTCATGCTTTCTTATTACATATGACTACTCCAGAAACAATGCTACAAAAAATGATACATTCAGTTAAAAAGGGTGGAAAAATAATCTGTTTTGAACCACATTGGATTTCTAATATGGCTTCTTATTTACTAGATGGGGAGAAACAATCGGAATTTATTCAGCTAGGTGTTTTGCAGAAATTATTTGAAAGTGATACGCAAAGAAATGGTAAAGATGGCAATATAGGCATGAAAATACCGATATATTTAAGTGAATTAGGTGTGAAAAATATTGAATGTAGAGTAAGCGATAAAGTGAACTTTTTAGATTCAAATATGCATCACAATGATAAAAACGATTTGTATCAATCATTAAAAGAAGAGGGGATTGCAGGTGATCCGGGTGATAAGCAACAATTTGTAGAACGTTTAATAGCCAGAGGATTAACATATGATAATGCGCTAGCTCAATATGAAGCTGAACTACGATTTTTTAAAATATTTCATGTGTATTCTTCTTTTGTATACGCTCCCAATATGAAAATTACATTTGGTGACATAGTTTGTTAAAAGGTATGATGTATAAGGCTTGTCGTTTAATGTCGATAAGTCGATATTCGACATATAATCGCTGATATATGTTAAGAATCGGTCGATATAATTTGAAAATCGCCGATAAAATGAAAGAATCGCTGATATATTTGAATTATCGCCGATATAATTTTATGTACTAATTTCAGCTTCTACAAGATTAAAACCGCATG
>NZ_JBNLYC010000082.1:0-19819 GCF_050172015.1 Bacillus sp. GMa5/1
TAATATTAATAGTAATACTATACATAAACCGACTACTTTTATACGTCTCATCACTTTAAAGCCATATGCTAATAACAAAGGTATTGTAAATACCATATGTGCGCCATAAATAAATGCTTCAGATGCTCCAAAACCAACAATTCCATGTAAAACAATATTAAATAGTAAACAGAAGCTTAAAAACCTTACGAAAGGTTCTTTTCTAAAGTTTTTCCATACAGCTACTATTATAAAAGCATACACAGATACAATCACAATCCATCCGATCATAGTATGCGATGGAAGCATATTTAATTGTGCGAATTGCTCACCTTGTCTTAAAGTAACTTCCGAGAACGGTCCAAAGATGAATGAAGATCCCAATACTAAATGAAATACTAGTATATACTTAGACCCTACATATTCCTCTGAAAAACCTTGTTTCTCTGTAAATTTAATATTAGTATTGATCACATCAATAAGTGATATGTTATTTTCTATAATCACTAATGCGAAAAGAAACACAACTACAATGATAGAAATACCAGTCCAAATAATTCTTTTCTTTAATGTTTTATAACTCATTACACTACCTAAAAACCACATAAACGAATTTGTTAATGTAACTCCCGTTATTCCTATTGCCAATAACATATTAGCAGCGCTGAATCCTGCTTTCGCTTCTTTTTCTCCTGTAATAAACGGATAACATACAAAGCACATCAGTACCAATGTGAAATTGGCGTAAACAAAAGATTCCGGTGTCCACGTAATAACTAACAGAGTAGCTGAAAATCCGTACATAACCGCTAATAGGAAAGAAACAATTACATTCTTACAAATTTTACAACATAACATGTAAATCATGACTACACTTATCGTACTTAAGAATGCTTGGAAAAATATAATACCTTGCACTACATTTTTTACACCTAGTGATGATACCACTGTTGCTATTTCCTCAGTTAAAAAATTTAAAAATGGATGTCGAAACAACACTTCATCTGCAATTGGTATTTTAGCCAAGAAAAAACTTAAAATGTAATAACCCTGATCAAAAGAAAAATACATGTCATACCAGGAAGCTGTTAAAATCTTAGAGTCGTTTTCCATTTTCCAACCGATAAAAAAATAAAATGACCAATAAAAAATGAAAAGGACAAGGGCTAATATCCCCTTTCCTTTATAATCATTCCAAATATTCAATACTTCTTCTCCTCTCTACGGTAGAAATACCATAATTAGATGTGCCACATACCCAATAACTATTCCTAACACAAGTCCACCAAAAATCTCATGCCAATGATGTCCTTGGCGCTCTCTTAATTTCTCTTCTTCCGAACTTATATGTTTATTCAACATTTTTGCATGTTTACCAACTGTACGGCGAAGTCCTGTGGCATCAATGATAACAATTGTTAAAATTGCCATCCCGATTCCAAACATCGGTGTATTAAAACCTTCATGAAACCCTATTGTCATGACCATACTTGATAAAATCGTTGTATGCGTACTAGGAAATCCACCATTTCCTACTAAACGAAAAGCATCTTTTCCAGAACGAAGATAATTCACTAAAAATTTCAATACTCCCGAAGCTACCCAAGCTATAAATGGAAGTACACAATATAAATATGTTCCCATTGCTTTACCTCCTATGATTTTGCAATAAATAAAATGCCCGCTACTATACATACCATTCCAGCAATTTTCATGAAATTGATTGTTTCACCAAATAATAATGCTGACGCAATAATAACAAATACATATCCGAAACTCACCATTGGGTATGCATAACTTAAATCAACCTTTCTCAGCACAATCATCCATAATAATGCACTTAAACCGTAAAAAGCTAGTCCGAAAAAGTTCGGTACGTTAATGAAATTCATAATACCTACAGCCGCTGAACTTTGTGATTTCATTGCACCAAACTTTAATAAAATTTGCCCTACAACTCCCATACCAACTGATAAAATAATCATCAAAAATTGTTGCATCTCTATACTCCTTAACTGTTTATATTTAAAAAATGTTTTATTCCAAATAAAAAACGTTTAAGACACTCCTCTTAAACGTTTTAACAAACCCGAATAGAGTAATTAAAAGTTCAATAGTATAATAATAACTGTTATCGCATATAACAACACTGTTATTAAAATATGCTGATCCTCTAATAAAACTTTATCTGGTTCTCCACCTTTATCTTCCATGTGAACTAAATATAAATAACGAAAAATCCCGTAAATTACAAATGGGATTGTCCACATTAAATAGATACTTTTCCCTGCATTAAAAGTAAAGATAGCATAAGTTACAATAGTTGCCGATGTAACAATTGTACTTAATTGATCTAACAAAGCAGGAGAATAACTTTCTAATACTTTTCTATGAGAACCTTTATTATTCTGTAACAATACTAATTCATGTCGTCTTTTATTAATGGCCAAGAATAGTGACAGTAATAATGTACATAATAAAAACCACGGTGTAAATGGCACTTGAATAACTAATCCACCGGCCAATGCTCGTAAAACAAATCCAGATGCAATAATTAAAATATCAATGATTACAACGTGCTTTAAACGAATTGAATACGCTACATTTAAAATAAAATAGACTGCTAATACTAAGCACAATAACGGATTTAGTATATATGAAACTACTAAAGACGCTACTAAAATAACACAGCCTGCCGTAATAGCAAAGTACGGATTTAATGCACCCGATGCCATCGGTCGATATCGCTTAATAGGGTGTTGTCGATCTGCCTCAATATCCATAAAATCATTTAAAATATAGACACAGCCAGATATTGCACAAAATAGCGCAAAACAAATTGCAGCTTGTGCCACCATAGTTAAAGATACTTGTTTTATCGAAAAGACTAACGCTGCAAATACAAGCAAGTTTTTAGTCCATTGTTTCGGGCGTAACTGTTTAAAAAACAATACAACTATATTTTGTTGAGATAAAGTTCCTTCCCTCATAATAATAAGAGTGCTTCTATTTTTGTCACTCTCTTCTTTCCCTCCCTATTCAATTGTTATTTACTTCTAATACAGGAAAGATTATATCACATAAGTATAACATTGAAAATCAACTATTAAATACCAATAAAGAGGTCTCTCATCCATATTGGTATTTCTAATAGACAAAGCTACAACAGCATTACACGCTCATTAATGGAATCAACATTTTCTAAAAGTAATCATCTTCATGATGATGCATTCTCGTTAAAATAATCGTATCGTCTCCATTGCTAATATTCTTTCATTAACACAATTACAGAAGTTAATCTTGAGCTCGGGACACGCCTCAAAGTTACAATTGGCTTACCCGAAAAAAGTGATGCACTTGGTTCTGTAAAGAAACAGACCGTACTTCCTTTTTCAAATGGAATTTTATACACGATTTCTTTATAAACATTTTTTTCAACAGCGTAGTAGCAAACAAAGTTATATCGAATTACCAATAAACAGGTCTACTATACCAATAAAAAGGCTGCCTCAAAAATTCGAGACAGCCTTTTCTTCAAAAAAATTATTCTTCTCCAAAACGCTCTACAAGTGTTGCAAGTGTACGTACCATTGCACCAGTTGCTCCAGCTGGACCTAAGTCGTGCGCGCCTTTTGTTTCTGATGTTCCAGCGATATCTAAGTGTACCCACGGTGTATCTTCAGCGAATTCGCCTAAGAATGTACCTGCCATAACCGCATGTCCTTCACGGCCTGGTGAGTTATTTAAATCAGCAAACTTACTGTTTCGAACGCGTTCTTTATCACGATCAAAAATCGGTAGTTGCCAAATTGGCTCATCCGTTTCCATAGAAGCCTCTAGCACTTGCTCAAATAACTCTTCATTATTTGTCATTGCGCCTGTCGTATAGTTTCCAAGTGCAACAATTACACCGCCTGTTAATGTTGCAACATCAACAAGGTAGTTTGCACCAAGTTTTTTCGCATACGTAATACCGTCAGCTAAAGCTAGACGACCTTCTGCATCCGTATTTAATACTTCAATTGTTTTTCCGCTCATAGATGTGATTACATCGTCTGGCTTAAATGCCGTACCACTTACAACGTTATCAGTTGAAGGAATAACAGCGATCACATTTTGTTCTGGGCGAAGTTCACCGATAATTTCCATCGCACCTAATACAGCAGCTGCACCGCCCATATCACCTTTCATACCAACCATGCCTTCACGTGGTTTTAAAGAATAACCACCTGTATCGTATGTAATACCTTTTCCAACGAATCCAATGACATCTGTCCACTCTTCTTTCCCTTTATAAATAAGAGCGATCATTTTTGGTGGCTCTACACTACCTTGGTTTACTGCAAGTAACGCGCCCATACCAAGATCTTCCATCTCTTCTTTCTCAAGAACTTTATAGTCCATATCATACTTCTCCGCTAATTCAACAGCATATTCAGCAAGCTTTGTCGCTGTTAATACGTTTGGCGGCATATTTACAAGTGTACGAGCTGAATTTGTTGCACGTCCATGTACGTAGCCAACTGTTAATGCTGCTTCAATTTCTTGTGCATCTTCCGCTGTAATAGCCGTGAACTTCTCTAACTCTACACGATCCTTTTTATCTGATTTATACGTTTGTAACTCATATGTACCAAGGCCTTGTACCTCTGCCGCAATATGAGCGACATCAATCGCGTCTAATTTCTCTGTTACGAAAGAATCAAGTAAGATTGCTGCATCTCGTACTTTTGCTGCTTGCAGTGTTTTAAACGCCTTACCAAGAGCCGCACGTAACGTTTCTGTCGTGTAAGATTCTTTCTTTCCTAAACCAACAAAGTAATAACGTTTCACATTTGTTTTCCCTAAGCTATGTACTTTCGAAATGGCCTTTTTCTTCGTAGATAATTCTTTCTCTTCTAGTAAAACTTGTAATTGCCCTTCAAACGCTTTGTCCAGTTCTTGTACAAAACTACTCATTTTCTCTTCTTCAAATAAAGCAACAATTACCGCTTCATGACCTGCTAATTCTTTTTGTACTTGAAACATGTTCAGACCCCCTAAATTTCTCTACCACCATTATAACTTTATTTTCGATAAAATGCGATAATTCTAACTACAGTTATATGGCGTGTAAAATCGCAGATCCAAAATCTCCTCTATCATGAAATAAGCCAAGAAAAAAAGTCTAGCGTAATTACGACTAGACTATCTTTGTTTTAAATATTGACCACGAAACACTTGCATCGTTTCGTCTTGATTTAACATCGTTAACTCTTCTTCTGTAAACTTACCATTTCCTACTTTTACTACGTACACATTTACTTTTTTCTTACCCCATTGGCTATAAACATCTTTCACCGTATCATAATATAGATCAAGACGGTTTCCTTTTATTGCACCGCCCTTATCAGCTACTACACCATACCCGTAACCTGGCACGAAGAGAATCGTTCCAATCGGGAATACGCGTAAGTCCGCAGCAATTGTGGAATATAAATCCCTTTTCACTTTGACACCTGAATATGTAATACCATACTCTGGATGCCCTGGCCTCTTACCAGTTGACTCAATCCCCGATGTATAACCTGTTGCAGTCATTTCAATTGAACGATATTTAGACCAGTCGTTTGCCTGCTCTAAAGCATTTATCACTTCTTTACTCGGAGCAACATTTCTCTTAACTTCTGCTGCATGTACTTCTTTTGCACTCATTCCTTCATATATCTTTACAATCTCTAATAAAGAAACTCCTGTGAAAGCATTCCATGTTACGCATAATGCAATTGCAAGTAAACAAGTCATCATAATGCGAATACAATATCGTTTTAACATTTTTATATTCCACACTCCTTCATCGTTAATCATTCCCTATACGATGAAGGAATATGCAAAAAAATAATCTCCAACTTAATTGGAGATTAAAACATTTGATATCCGCTTTTCCGAAGTTTCTTGATTACGACTCCTGCTAAAGCAGCCCCTACTAATCCAGTAGATAGAATAAATACGTCTGCTTGTCCTAAGTGCGATACACTTGTCCCAAATGAAGAAAATGTTTCTTTCGGTTTTGAAAAATAATCCCACATACTCGCTTTATTAATAATAAGCATACAAACAATCGGATACACAATAACCATTACCCAAGTAGCTCGCAAAATCATGTTGAGTAAAAATCCAATTCCAAAGAACAAAATAAAGAATAACATCATTGAAATAAGTAGTACCGGTATACTCACTCTTTTCCCCTCTCCTCCGTACGTGCCGTAAATACGTGATAAGCTGTATAACCAAATGGTTCACCTGGATTTAATGTTTTGTCCACTTCAAGATGTAGTTCTGATCTTCCTTCTAACAAATATTTAATAAGCACAGACGTATTCGGATCGTCTACAATCTTATCCGGATGTAAGAACGCCACTTCAGACAATTCTTTCTCCTGTACAATAATATTTTCTCCTTCAGGTTCCAAAAGGAAAATAATCATATTATCACTGATCTCATTACGAATAACACCCGATCGAACACCAATAATCCCCTTCACATGAGCGACAATGCCTGTCTCTTCTAACACTTCGCGTTTCACAGCTTCATCAACCGTCTCACCTTCATTTACAAAACCAGCCGGTAAAGACCATTTCCCTTTTAATCCACTGTATTTCTTCTTAACAAATAGCCACCTACCATCTTTTGTAGCTACTAAACCACTAACAGCTAGCCATACCTTCCCTCGTTTCTCCATGATGTAATAACCTCCTCCATCAGAACGGACAGAATATTCTTTCTTTTTTTATATATTATACTATATTTTTAATATGAAAAAAGCAGAAACAGCTCTTAGCCGTTTCTGCTTTTTCTACTATATATTAAAAGAACTTTAATTTACCTTTTTTAAGAACTAATAAAGGTCCACCTAATAAGAATAGGTAACGGTTATCGATTACTTTCTTCATGAAGGAAGCTTTCCAACCTGTTAACTTTTTACCCATAACAACGCCCATTGCATCGTCATGACCTAAAGAACATACAGATCCTTTATTATCGAATGCGAATTTCTTCATTTCGCCCTTGCCACGAACTAATACAGTTAAGTTGTGTGCAATATTGTAACCTTGTTGAATTGCAATTTGTGCTGTTGGTGGGTAAGGACGGTTAATTTCTTCATTAATGATTAACGCTGCGTCACCAACCATGAATACATCTTCGTATCCTGGAGCGTGCATGTACTCATCAACTTTTACACGTCCGCGCATTGCTTCAAAGCCAGACTCTTCCACAATACCATTACCACGAACACCTGCAGCCCAAACTACTGTTTCAGACTTAATTAATTCAGTGTCATCGCCATTCGCAACGATAATACCTTCTTCAGTTGCTTCTTTAATTGCTGTACCGATGCGGAATTCTACACCTTTTTTCTCAAGCTGTTTTACAGCGTATTCTACTAACGCTGGATCGAAACCTGGAAGTGCTGTTGGAGCAGCTTCTACACAGATGATACGTGCTTTTTCACGTGGTACATTATACTCTTTGCAAAGTTCAGGAACACGGTTTGCAAGCTCACCTACGTACTCGATACCAGTAAATCCAGCACCACCAACAACGATTGTTACTAACTCATCGCGTTGTTCAGTTGCATATTTAGAGAAACTAGCTTCCATATGCTCACGAATTTCACGAGTTGCATTAATGTTAGCGATTGAGAATGCATGCTCTTTTAATCCTGTAATTCCGAATGTTTCTGATTCGAAACCAAGACCAATTACTAAGTAATCATACTCTAACTCGCCATCTTTTAAGATAATGCGTTTTTCAGCAGCTTTAATTTCTACTACTGTGTCTTGTACAAAGTTCACTTTATTTGTATCAATAACGTCTTGAATATCTAGACAGATTTTTTCATCTTGTAATGTACCAGCTGCGCTCTCATGTAACCAAGTCGCTTGGTAGTGATAGCTGTTGTTGTTTACTAGCGTAATTTCAGCTTCATTTACAGATAATGCTTTTTGCAGACGAACAGTCGTAATCATCCCGCCATAACCTGCACCTAAAACTACGATTTTTGGAGTCTTCACCAAATCACAACCCTTTTCTTTATATAATAGTAATAAAAAATAATACCAAGTACTAAAAACTCTATTTGTCAAGAATGTGGAATTTATCACATTCTATATCATAACAAAACGCAGTCAAAAAATCGTACGAATTTTGTCATAGAAATTTAACATAATACTTCCCTATATTAGTCGGTTTTATTCCAGAATTCAAGCGTCTGGAGAATTATCAATATTTTAAAATAACATAGCGTTTTCAAGGGTTTTTTAGCCTTTTTTTCATGTATTTTCCTTCCTGTATATTTTATACAATAAAAAAGAACCTATGCGAAAACTTACACACAATTCAGTCGTTTTCAGAAGTATTATGAACTCAAATATGCTATCATTTATTTGAAAGTGTCATCATTTGCAGGATTTTCGTGTACATATGAACAATATATGAAATCAATATCAAAATTCCATCTATAGGGGGAATGAAAGTGGCAGAAAATCAAAAAGTTTACGACATAACAATTATTGGTGGTGGTCCAACGGGACTGTTCACAGCATTTTATGGCGGTATGAGACAAGCAAGTGTAAAAATCATTGAAAGCTTACCTCAACTTGGCGGACAATTATCCGCACTCTACCCTGAAAAATACATTTATGATGTGGCTGGATTTCCAAAAGTGCGCGCACAAGAATTAGTTGATAACTTAAAAGAGCAAATGAAGAAATTTGACCCAACTGTTTGTTTAGAAGAAGCTGTCGATACGCTTGAGAAACAAGCTGACGGTATATTTAAACTTGTTACGAATAAGCAAACTCACTATTCTAAATCAGTTATTATTACTGCTGGCAATGGTGCTTTCCAACCACGCCGCTTAGAATTAGAAGGTACAGCGAAATACGAAAAGAAAAACTTACATTATTTCGTTGATGATATGAATAAATTTGCTGGTAAGCGCGTCGTAGTATTTGGCGGTGGCGACTCAGCAGTAGACTGGACAATGATGTTAGAACCGATTGCTGAAAAAGTTACAATCGTTCATCGTCGTGATAAATTCCGTGCGCATGAACATAGCGTAGAAAGCTTAATGAATTCTCGTGCAGAAGTAAGTACACCATACGTTCCAGTAGAACTCATTGGTGATGACAAGATTGAACAAGTCGTTCTTCAACATGTAAAAACGGAGGAAAAAATTATCATCGATGTTGATGACGTAATCGTAAACTACGGCTTCGTTTCTTCTCTTGGCCCAATTAAAAACTGGGGCTTAGATATACAAAAAAACAGCATCCTTGTAAATTCAAAAATGGAAACAAATATTCCTGGCATTTACGCTGCTGGTGACATTTGTACATATGAAGGAAAAGTAAAACTTATCGCTTGTGGATTTGGCGAAGCACCGACAGCAGTAAACAATGCAAAAGCTTACTTCGATCCAAATGCAAAACTTCAACCGATGCATAGCTCAAGTATGTTTTAATATGCAAAAATAAAGCTCCTTCCATACGTGGAAGGAGCTTTCCTTTTATATAACATAAAAGCACACTGAGTCCAATAAACTATCGAACTCAGTGTGCTTTTCGTCTAAAAAATTATTGTTTTCTTCTTCTACCTAATACGAATAATACTCCGCCAACTAAGAATGAAATTCCCGCACCAACTGACATCATCCATGAATGTGCTGCCCCTGTTTTCGGTAATTCTTTTTCTACTTTTATTTGCGGTTCTTTAATTAACTTTTCCAGTCTTACTTCCGGTTTCTCCGGTTTCACTTCTGGTTTCTTCAGATCTTTCGGTTCCTCCGGTTTCACTTCTGGTTCCTTCGGCTCTTTCGGTTCCTCCGGTTTCACTTCTGGTTCTTTCGGCTCTTCCGGTTTCACTTCTGGTTCTTTCGGTTCCTCCGGTTTCACTTCTGGTTCTTTTGGTTCTTTCGGTTCCTCCGGTTTCACTTCTGGTTCTTTCGGTTCCTCCGGTTTCACTTCTGGTTCCTTCGGTTCTTTCGGCTCTTCCGGTTTCACTTCTGGTTCCTTCGGCTCTTCTGGTATCTTAAGATCTTCTTTTGTTTTCGGTAAAATTGTAACTGTAGGCTCAAGTGGTGGATTTATTTTATCGTCCACTACCGCTCTATTTGTTATCCCTTTACTTGGTGCTGCTTTTACCTTCACTTTAAAAATAATACTACGTTCTTTCGTATCTGTAATTTCTAGATACTTTGCTATTACTTTTCCAAACTCCATTTTTAACTCTATTGGATTTGGTTCAGCCCCTTCAAATCTAATGCTATCTTGCACGTACTCTAAACCGGCTGGAATTTCATCTTCTACCTTTACCTCTGCTAGTTTGCCGTTTTCTACCGTATTTTTGAAACTAATTCGGTATTCTACTTCTTCTCCTAGCTTCGGTTCTTTATTATTTACTGTCTTCGTCGCTTTTAACTTACCATCTTTATATTCTGGCTTTATTGTCGCTGTCGGTTCCATAACTGGATGATCTGGATCATCTACATGAATGATCGCTTTATTTGTTATTTCCTCTCCAACTTTTACTGATTCTTTTACCTTTACTTTAAAGATGATACTTCTTTCTTTCGTATCCATAATTTCTGGATACTTCACTGTTACTTTTCCATTCTCGACTTTAAGTTCTGTTGGCACAGGCTTATCACCTACGGCCTCCAGACTTTCTTTCACATACTCTAAACCAGACGGAATTTCATCTTCAATCTTTACATCAACTAACTTCCCGCCATCTACTGTGCCGTTAAAAGTAATTCGATATTCGATTTCTTCCCCTAGCTTTGGTTCATGGTTACTTACTTCTTTCCTTGCCTCTAGTTTCCCATCTTTATATTGAGGTGTAATTGGTATAAGTGACTCAACTGGTGGATTTGTCGGATTATTATCATCCACAACCGCCTTGTTTATAATTTCTTTTCCTACTTGTACCGTTTCTTGTACTTTCACTTTAAAGATGATACTTCTTTTTTTCGTATCCGTAATTTCTGGATACTTTGCTGTTACTTTTCCATTCTCAACTTTAAGTTCTACTGGATTTGGTTCCGGACCATCAGACTTTATACTATCCTGTACGTATTCTAAACCAGCTGGAATTTCGTCCTCTACTTTTACCTCAGTTAGTTTGCCGTTTTCTACTGTATTTTCAAAACTAATTCGATATTCTACTTCTTCTCCTAACTTCGGTTCATGGTTACTCACTGTCTTTTCAGCTTGTAATACACCCTCTTTATGTTGAGGTTGTATCGCGACATTCGGTTTCTCTGGTGGATTTATAGTATCTTCCACAACCGCCGTATTCACAATCGCTTCGCCAATTTTAGCTTTTTCTTTCACTTTTGCTTTAAAGACGATACTTCTTTCTTTCGTATCCGTAATTTCTGGATATTCTGCGAGTACTATGCCGTTTTTCACTTTTACATGCAACGGTTTTGGATTATCCCCCTCAGCTCTTTCGCTACCTTCTACAAACTCTAAACTGTTTGGTAATTCATCCTTAATTTTCACCTTCGCTAATTTTCCGTGCTCAACTACGTTACGGAACGTAATTCGATACTCTACTTCTTCTCCTAATTTTGGAGCTGGGTTATTTACTGTTTTCTCAGCTTTTATTTTTCCATTCTTATACTCCGGTGTAATAATCGCTTCTGGTTTTTGCGGAGGATTCTTCGGATTATCATCATCCACAATTGCCGTATTCACGATTTTCTTCCCGACTTTTACTGCTTCTGTTACTTTTACCTTAAAGATAATGCTACGCTCAGCTGTATCAGTAATATTTTCATACTTCGCTGTAATTTTTCCAGCTTCTTCTTTTAACTCTACCGGATTTGGTTCATTACCTTCTGCTTTTAAACTATCCTTCACATACTCTAATCCATTTGGTAGTTGATCCTCAATTTTCACTTCTGCTAGTTTTCCATTTTCTACCGTATTTTTAAAACTAATTCGGTACTCTACTTCTTCTCCTAGCTTTGGATCTTTTTTACTTACCTTTTTATTAGCTTTAAATTTACCATCTTTATGCTGCGGTGTAATATCTACTTCTGGTCGCTCTGGTAGATTTTTTGTATCATCAACAATTGCTTTATTTACAATTGCCTTGTCCACTTCAACGGAATCTTTCACCTTCACTTTAAAGATAATGCTTCTTTCTTTCATGTCAGTGATATTTTCATACTTCGCACTAACCTTACCAGCTTCTTCTTTCAACTCTACTGGGGCCGGCTTATCACCTTCTGCTTTTAGACTATCTTTCACATACTCTAAACCAAACGGAATTTCATCCTCAATTTTAACCTCTGCCAGTTTTCCATCTTTCACCGTATTATTAAATGAAATTCGATATTCGATTTCTTCACCTAGCTTCGGTTTATGATTATTCACCTTTTTATGAGCAGCAATTTTACCATCTTTATATTGTGGTGTAATTTTTGCTGTCGGATCAATTACTGGATGGTTCGGATCATCAACATGGATAATCGCTTTATTTGTAATGTCCTTCCCTATTGTAACCGAATCTTTTACCTTCACTTTAAAGACAATACTTCTTTCTTGCGTATCCATAATCTCTGAATACTTTGCCATTACCTTACCATTTTCTACTTTCAACTCCACTGGTTTTGGCTCTTCACCTTCAGCTTTTTCGCTTCCTTCTACAAACTCTAATCCAGCTGGAATTTTATCTTCTATTTTTACCTCTGCTAGTTTTCCATCTTTCACCGTGTTTTTAAAAATAATTCGATATTCGATTTCCTCACCTAACTTCGGTTCATGGTTACTTACTTCTTTTCTTGCCTCAATTTTCCCATCTTTATATTGTGGTGTAATCGGTACATAAGGCTCTTCTGGCAGATTCTTTGTATCATCTACAATTGCCTCATTTACGATTTCTTCTCCCACTTTTACGCTTTCTTTTACCTTCGCTTTAAAGACAATGCTTCTTTCCTCTGTATCTGTAATTTCTGGATACTTTGCCATTACCTTATTATTTTTCACATGTAGCTCTACTGGTTTCGGTTTAGAACCTTCTGCCGTGATACTGCCTTCCACATACTCTAAACCATTTGGTAATGCATCCTTTATATTTACCTCTGCTAGTTTTCCGTTTTCTACCGTGTTTTTAAAACTAATTCGGTATTCTACTTCTTCTCCTAGTTTCGGTTTATGATTATTCGCCACTTTCTGCGCAGCAATTTTACCATCTTTATATTGCGGAGTAATTTCCACATGAGGCTCTTCGGGCTCATTTTTTGTATCTACTACGATTGCTTTATTAACAATCTCCTTGCCTACTTCTGCCTCTTCTTTTACTCTCACTTTAAAGATAATACTTCTTTCTTTTGTATCCGTAATTTCTAGATACTTTGCCATTACCTTGCCGTTTTCAAATTTCAATTCTACCGGACTTGGTTTAGAACCTTCTACTTGTAAACTGTTCTCCACGTACTCTAATCCAGCTGGAATTTCATCTTCTACTGTAACCTCTACTAGTTTTCCGTTTTCTACCGTGTTTTTAAAACTAATTCGGTATTCTACTTCTTCTCCTAATTTCGGTTTTTTATTGTTTACAAATTTCTCTGCTTTAAGCTTACCGTCTTTATATTCTGGCGTAATTGTTACTTCTGAAGTTGTTGGATCTTTTGTATCATCAACAACCACTTTATTGACAAGGCCTTCACCAACTTTAAATTCTTCTTTTACTTTCGCTTTAAAGACGATACTTCTTTCTTCTGTATCCGTAATCTCTGGATATTTGGCGATTACTTTTCCATCTTTCACTTTCAGTTCTACTGGATCCGGCTTAGTACCTTCCGCTCGTAAACTATCTTTCACATACTCTAATCCAGCTGGAATTTTATCTTCTATTTTTACCTCTGCTAGCTTTCCGTTTTCTACCGTGTTTTTAAAACTAATTCGGTATTCTACTTCTTCTCCTAACTTCGGCGTTTCATTATTTACCGTCTTCTTCGCTTCCACTTTTCCGTCTTTATGCTGCGGAGTAATTTCTGCCGTCGGTGTTTCTGGTTCATTTTTCGTATCATCAACAATTGCTTTGTTAACGATTTTTTTACCGACTTTCACTTCTTCCTTTACTTTCACTTTAAAAGTGATACTTCTTTCTTCTGTGTCCGTAATCTCTGGATACTTCGCCATTACCTTACCATTTTCCATTTTCAATTCTACTGGATCCGGCTTAGTACCTTCTGCTTTCACACTGTTTTCTACATACTCTAAACCTTCTGGTAAAGTATCTTCTATTTTCACCTCTGCTAGTTTTCCGTCTTCTACCGTGTTTTTAAAACTAATTCGGTATTCTACTTCTTCTCCTAACTTCGGCGTTTCATTATTTACCGTCTTCTTCGCTTTCACTTTTCCGTCTTTATGTTGCGGAATAATTTCTGCTGTCGGTGTTTCTGGCGGATGTTTCGTATCGCTCACAATCGCTTCATTAACAATTGAATCGCTCACTTTACCTTTTACTTTCACTTTAAAGGTAATACTTCTCTCTTTTGTATCTGTAATCTCAGGATACTTTGCCATTACCTTACCGTTTTCAAATTTTAATTCCACTGGATCTGGCTTAGAACCTTCTACTTTTAAACTATCTTTCACATACTCTAATCCATTTGGTAAATCATCTTCTATTTTTACCTCTGTTAGCTTTCCATGTTCTACCGTATTTTTAAAGCTAATTCGGTATTCCACTTCTTCTCCTAACTTCGGCGTTTCATTATTTACTATCTTTTTTGCTTCAAGTTTTCCATCTTTATACTGAGGAGTAATTTCCGCTGTCGGATTAACTGGCTTATTTTGCGAATCATCAATAGTTGCTTTATTAATGATTTTTTTACCGACTTTTACTTCTTCTTTTACTTTCACTTTAAAAACGATACTTCTTTCTTCTGTATCCGTAATTTCTGGATATTTTGCCATTACTTTACCGTTTTCAAATTTCAGCTCTACTGAATCTATTCCGGCACCTTCTGCTTTCAAACTATTTTCTACATACTCTAAACCTTCTGGTAAAGTATCCTCTACTGTCACGTCTGTTAGCTTTCCGTTCTTTACCGTATTTTTCATACTAATTCGGTATTCTACTTCTTCTCCTAACTTCGGTGTTTCATTATTTACGATTTTCTTCGCTTTAATTTTTCCATCTTTGTGTAATGGTGTAATTTTCGCTTCTGGTTCTTTCGGATTTTTCATATCATCAACAATTGCCTTATTGATGATTTCCTTCCCCACTTCCGCTTCTTCCTTCACCTTTACCTTAAAGACAATACTTCTTTCTTTCATATCCGTAATATTGTCGTATTCAGCAATAACTTTTCCATCTTTCACACTTAACTTTAATGGAGCTGGTTTATCACCTTCAGCCTTTTCGCTGCCTTTTACATACTCTAAACCGTTAGGAATTGTATCCTCTATTATTACCTTTTCTAGTTTTCCGTTTTCTACCGTGTTCTTAAAGCTAATTCGGTATTCTACTTCTTCTCCTAGTTTTGGTGATGAATTATCTACTGTCTTCTTCGAATCAATTATTCCATCCTTATGTTGCGGAGTAATTCTTTCCTCCGGTTCAATCGGTGGATTTTTCGTATCATCAACAATTGCTTTATTGACAATCTCTTTATCTACTTTTACTTCTTCCTTCACCTTTACTTTAAAGACGATACTTCTTTCTTTCATATCCATAATATCGATATACTTAGCTTTGACTATCCCATTTTCAACAGCTAATTCTACTGGTTCAGGTGCTTCTCCTTCGGCCTTGATGCTATTTTCTACATATTCAAGACCTTTTGGAATTGTATCTTCCACTCGCACCTCTTCAAGTTTTCCGTTCTCAACCGTATTATGAAAACTAATGCGGTACTCGATTTCTTCGCCTAACTTTGGCTTCTTATTATTAACTACCTTTGTAGCAGCAATTTCACCTTTTTTACTTTGCGGTGTAATAACAACCTTTGATTCAACAGGCTCATTTTTCGGATCTTTTGCAATTGCTTTATTTACGATTGCCTCCCCTACTTTTGCCGAATCTTTTACTTTCACTTTAAAAACAATACTTCTTTTTTCTGTATCCGTAATTTCTGGATACTTGGCCATTACTTTGCCATCTTCCACTTTTAGTTCTACTGGCTCTGGTTTTATACCTTCAGCTTTCAAACTATCTTTCACGTATTCAACACCTTTAGGTAGTGTATCTTCTACTAGCACCTTTTCTAGTTTTCCGTTTTCTACCGTATTATAAAATGTAATTCGGTATTCCACTTCTTCTCCTAGTTTTGGTGTTTGATTCGTTACGCTTTTTTCTACATCCACTTTACCGTATTTATAATCCGGCGTAATCTTTTCCTCTGGATGCTCAGTTTGTCCATTTGGCTCACTCACAACCGCTTTATTAACAATCGTTTCTCCCGCTTTTGCCTCTTCTTTTACTTTCACTTTAAAGGCAATGCTTCGCTCTTTTGTATCCGTAATCTCTGGATATTTTGCGATTATCTTACCATTTTCTACTTTTAACTCTACTGGATTTGGTGCAGCACCTTCAGCTCTCACACTGCCTTGAACAAATTCTAAGTTAGCTGGAATTTCATCTTCTATTGTAACTGCATCTAGTTTTCCGTTTTCCACCGTATTTTTGAAGCTAATTTGATATTCAACTTCTTCTCCTAGCCTCGGCTTCTTATTTGTTGCTTTTTTCTTTGCAGCAATTTTACCGGCCTTATGCTGTGGTGTAATCTTCTCTTCTAGATTCTTTGGTGGATTTGTTTTATCTCTAACGGTTGCTTTATTAACAATTTCTTCACCAATTTTTGCAGTTTCTTTTACTTTTGTTTTAAAGACGATACTTCTTTCTTCCATATCCATAATTTCTGGATACTTTGCAATTACTTTTCCATTTTCAAACTTCAGCTCTACTGGCTCTGGTTTTGCACCTTCTGCTTTCAAACTATCTTTCACGTATTCAAGACTACTTGGTAATTCATCTTCAATGGTCAATACATCTAGACGTCCATCTTTTGTCTTATTTTTAAATGTAATACGATACTCTACCTCTTCACCTAACTTCGGTGTTTTATTAGAAGCTATTTTTCTCGCCTCTATTTCCCCTGGAACTTCTTTTGGGGTAGTAACCGTAACATTTGCATCGTCCTCAGTTTCATACTTTATCTCGGCACTATCTTGTCCCTTTACAACAACGACATTTTTTACTGTTGTATCTGATTGTACAGAATCTTTCACTTTTACTTTGAATGTAATAACGGTACTTTCACCAGGCTTTAAAACACCACCGTTTTTAGCATCTGCATCCTCACCAACACGGAAATCAATTTGATTATTTACAAACTCTGCTTCATCATCGCTTGCATTATCTGTTTTATTTCCTTTATTACTTCCAGAAACATATTGTATAGACCCTGGAACATACTCTAAACGATCATCTAATTTATCAAAACCTTTTACATTTGATACCGGCGCTTGGTTATTTTTCGTATCATTTTTCACTTCAATTTGATACGTAAACTCTTCACCAACTTTAACGTCCTTAATTTCTTTTCCGGCACTATCTAATGCCTTTTTATCAACTTGTAAGTTTGGAGCATTATGTTCTGTAACGAATGTAGCGTTATTTAATACGTAAATATCACCGCCACCACCATATGCTCTAAAACGCATTTTTGCTTCTTTTAAATCATTTTTCACTTGAGTGGGTCCTTCAAGGTGATACGTATGAATATCTGTACTGAAAGAATTTGTCCAATCCGGATTATATCCTGGGTATTTTTTCGTAACAAATTCGTTAGTACCATCTACTTGTACTTCTGTCATAGATGAGTCATTAACATCATTATCTTTACCTTTAATATTTTTAAACTTTTGATACCCTAACCCAAAATCATACTCTCCATAATCATAGGCATATCCATCATTATCAGCTGGATCACCTTGCGATGAAAAATAACTAAATTTCGCCTTAAAAGCACCTTCTTTTGGTGTGTTTATTTTATTAACATTAATATCTGTCCAGGCTGTACTTTTTTGAGAGACTAGCCCTTCCCAAATCTTCATGTCTTTTACTGTTTCTTTATAGTTTTCATAAACTAAGATAAGATTCCAGTTACCCCAGTAATAGCCACTGCCTTTTTCAAATTTAATTTGTGGCACATTTGCAACTGTCACCGTTTGAGAAATACCTTGCTGTGCAATTACATTTGTTACATCTGCATACGCTACGTATCCTGCACCACTGCCATAGTGATTTGCAATATACGGTAAAGAATCCGCTTTTCGTATACTATCAGCACTTACTTCAGCGTATTGCTTATTTCCCATCTTCATTTTAACGGGTTGTCTTACATCTTCATCGCTAACTCTATAATCTGTCCTTGCATCACTCGGAGTCCCCATAGCAGCTGTCCAAAACAAATACGCCTTTTTCACTTTACTTCCAGCAGGAATGTTAGGAAATGCACCTGTTGACGAATTAAATGTAGTATCATCATTATCAACATCTACAGCTTTTTTATTGGTTTTGCCACCAACACTTTGCCTAGTATAATGATTATCTGTTAAACCAAGCGTCACATTACCAGTCTGTACTAAATTACCAGGAGCAATTGTAGAATACAACGGGTCTCCAAATCCTTGTTTATCTCCTGTTTGGATTTGAACCTTCGAAGCATTTTCTGATGCAGCTTGTACTTCTGCATCACTCTGCTTTACTGCTAAAGGTGATTGCTTTTTCTCTTTTTCTAGTTGCTTCTCAGCCTCAGGTTGTTTTATCTTCTCTATTTCTGTTTTTTGTGCAGATGTATTTTTATCTTCTACAGATACTTTTAATTTTCCATCCACTTCTTTAGTTTTTGAATCAGTTGTTGATCCGATAGCTTTCTTACTACTGTCAGCCTCATCATCGATATTAGCTTCTAACTTCTCTTCAGAAGGAAGCCCTTCAACATCTACAGACATGTTTCCTATTTGTAGTTGATCCTTTTGCACACTAATTTTTTGCTTATACTCTTTATTAAAATGTTGCGCACGACGAGCTTTTATTAATACAGTCATTTTTTCATGTGATTTTAAATCTTGAATTTTAAGATTAGAAGAAAGAACCTTTCCTCCATTATCTTTTTCCTCTACATAGAAATCCGCTACCTTATTTTCAAGTAACTTCTCTCCGTTTACTTTCACAGATTGCGAAAGAAACTCAATTCCATTGTCATTATTTTGTTTAATTACTAATTCTCGGATTGGTGTATCTCCCGTATTTTCAATCTTATATTGAAATACGTGCTCCCTCTCCGCTACTTCTCCCTTATACATTTCAGCATTCACTTGATCTGCCTTAATTTTCACATCATTTCCTTGTAACTCATCCCAGCTTTTTTTATTTATCTCTGTAGCAAAAGCACTGGGCGAAGGCAATATGATGGATAGAAGAAGTGTGATCATTGTTACGACATTAAAACACTTCAATACTTGCTTCATATTTTCTACCTTTCTCCTTTCTATATACTTGCTATCCGCCTACTTCATTTCAGTAACCCTTTCATTTAGTAGCCGAATACATAGCAATATATATCCACTCGCAACAATCCGACCTACGAAAATGTATCGTTGAAATCCCAATGTCAACAATATAAATCTCATAGAATATTACTATTTTAATTTATCAAAAATAGCATATATACCGGACACTTATACAAACCTTTACCATACTTTTAATATAGTAAAAACACCGTGCTGTATAGGTTTATATAACAGTTAAAGGATACTTAAAAATTTTAACA